>NZ_JACHIA010000056.1 GCF_014202995.1 Longimicrobium terrae | reverse complement strand
GCCGGCCTTGCGCTTGCCCCGGAGCATGAAGGTCCGCAGGCCGCGCGTCCGCATCTGGCCGAAGACCGGCTCGATCGTACTCTTCCGCTCCGCGTACGCCTCCCGGTTCTCCTCTTTCCCCAGCTGCGCCTGCATTTCCTGGTACTGATCCGAGGGTGGAGACGTCGCCGTCTTTGGCCGCGCCGGCACCGCGATCAGCAGCGTCATTTCCCCATCTCCCTCGTCGGCGTTCTCGTTCGACCAGTACCCCGCGTCCGCCACCAGCATCTCCGGCCGTGCCCCCGCCTGCTCTTCACACCGCGCCAGCATGGGGATCAGCTGGTGCACGTCATTCGTCTCCTGCGTGATCTGCTGGGCCACGATCACCTGCGTTCCGCTCTCGGCCATGGCCTGCGCGTTGTAGCCCTGCACCCAGCCGCGCCGCGTGGACAGCGCCTGGCTTTCCGGGTCCGTCATGTTCGCGGTCGTCTTCTCCGGCAGATCCACCTTCTCCACATCCGTCGGCCTGCGTCCGCGGCCTCGCCCGCTCCGCTTCTTCCACGCATCCACCACCTCCTGCTGCTCGGCCCGCATGGCGTCCCGCCGTTCGTTCAGCCGCGCCAGTGCCGCCTGCAACTCCTCCACCCGCTTCTCCCCCGACCTCAGCTTCTCCGGCAGCTCGTCCCCGCGCAGCTCCATCCCGTACTGCGCATCTTCTGCCCGGTCCGTCGCCTCGGCGGAGGCGAGCAGTTCCGCCACCAGCTTCTCCAGCTTCGCGCGCGTCCGGTTCTGCTCCAGCGCGCAGTTGCCCTGCACCCGCGTACCATCCAGCGACACCCGCCCCAGCTTCACCAGTCCCGCCTCACGGCACAGCTCCAGCGACTCCGTGAAGAGCGCCAGGAGCGCCTCCGAGTGCGCCGTCCGAAACGTGCTCAGAGTGCGGAAGTTCGGCGTCTGGTTCGCCGCCAGGTACCGGAACCCCACATCCTGCTCCAGCGCCTGCGCCAGCTTCCTCGAACTCACCACCCCGTTGCTGTATCCGTACAGCAGCACCTTCACCATCATCCCCGGGTGGAACGCCGCCGCCCCCCACCCGTCCTCACGGTACTGCGCGTAGAAGCACGACAGCCGGCCCGACAGCGCGAGCTGATCCACCACGTCTGACAGGAACCGCGTA
>NZ_JACHIA010000055.1 GCF_014202995.1 Longimicrobium terrae | reverse complement strand
TTTAGCACAGTGGGTTGCGTCGTAAATCTGGACGCGCCGATTTGAAAGTGGTGCCGGACCCCGTCTATCCTGTCGAGAACCGCCAACGACAGGAGCACCGGATGAATCAGGGCAGCACCCTCTTCGCCCAGCTGATCGCGCACGGCTCCCGCGACGTGCTGGACCGCTGCATCCGGCGCTACCGGGGCAACCACCGGGTTCGGACCTTCACCTGCCGCGACCAGTTCCTGGTCATGGCCTTCGCGCAGCTCACCTATCGGGAGAGTCTGCGCGACATCGAAGCCTGTCTGGGCGTCATCCCCGACCGGCTGTACCACATGGGAATCCGCGGATCCGTAACCCGCACCACGCTCGCGGACGCGAACGAGCGGCGCGACTGGCGCATCTACGCCGATTACGCGCAGGTCCTGATGGCCGAAGCACGCCGGCTCTACGCGGGTGAAGCCCTGGCGCTCGACATCGAGCAGACCGTCTACTGCCTCGACTCCAGCACGATCGAGCTCTGCCTCGGGCTCTTCCCATGGGCCCAGTACCACAAGGATGCCGCCGGGATCAAGCTCCACACCCTTCTTGATCTGCGGGGCAGCATCCCGGCGTACGTCCGCATCACCGGCGGGAGCTTCTCCGACAAGCACGTTCTCGACGAACTCGCCCCCGAGCCCGGCTCGATCTACGTCTTCGACCGCGGATATCTGGATTTCAAGAGCCTTCTGCGCCTGGATCACGCCAAGGCGATCTTTGTTACCCGTGCCAGGCGCAACCTGAAAACCCGCCGCCTCTACTCCCACGCGGTCGATCGCACCACCGGTCTCGTCTACGACCAGACCATCCGCCTCACCGTCCAGGCCACCGCGGCCAAGTACCCGGTCAATCTCCGGCGCGTGAAGTTCCGCGATCCGGATACCGGCAAGGCGTACATCTTCCTCACCAACAACTTCGACCTCCCGGCGCTCACCATCGCCCGGCTGTACAAGGCGCGCTGGCAGATCGAACTCTTCTTCAAGTGGATCAAGCAGCACCTGCGCATCAAGGCATTCTACGGCCGCAGCCCCAACGCGGTCAGGACTCAGATCTGGATCGCGATCTCCGTCTACGTCCTTGTCGCGATCGTGCGCAAGCGCCTCGGCACCAAGCTCGAACTTTACACTCTGCTGCAGATCCTCAGCGTCACTCTCTTCGAGAAAACCTCGCTCGAAGAGGCGTTTTCAGCCCCGGATTACACTACCACCAGTCAACCGCTTCCTAACCAGTTGCAGCTCTTCGACTTGTAAGCCGGACAGTAGTGGGGGGAGGGTTG
>NZ_JACHIA010000054.1 GCF_014202995.1 Longimicrobium terrae | reverse complement strand
GGGGCATACGCGTTAACTTTATCTTGTCGGCGGGGTAGGGGCGGGATATTCTGCTCTGCATGAGAGCTGACCTACTTGCCGAGGAGTGGGGTGTGATCGCCCGCTTCCTCCCCGCCGGATGGCGGGAGCTTGCCCGCACGACGGGCGCCCTGAAGCGAGTTCGCCGCGTCCCTGACGCAGACGTATTGCTGCGCCTGGTCTTCCTGTATGCCGCCTCCGGCCTCTCGCTGCAGCAGGCGAGCGCGAGGGCCGCGGCCGCGGGCTTGGCCCAGCTCTCCAACGTGGCGTTGATGAAGCGAATGCGCACCGCGGAACCGTGGCTGCGCGCACTCACCGAGCGCACCTTCGCGGAGAACTGGCGCGGTGCCTCTCCAGAGCTGTCCGGCGGGCGGCGGCTGAAGATCGCGGACGCCACCCACGTGCGCGTTTCCGGAAGTAGCGGGACCGACTGGCGGCTGCATTACGTGCTCAGCCTGCCCACGCTGGCCTGCGACTTCGCCGAGGTGACGGATGCCGGGGGAGGCGAGACGTACTCCCGGGTCCCGGTGCAGCCGGGGGACGTAATCCTCGGCGACCGCGGCTACTGCCACCGGGAAGGCGTGGCGCACGTGCGCGATCACGGAGGAGACGTGGTGGTCCGGCTGAACGCCAGCAGCTTCCCCCTGCTCGACGAGCACGGCGGCCGGCTGGATCTGCTGGCCACGATGCGCACGCTCCATGAGCATGAGGCGGGCTCGTGGCCCGTTCGCTTCCAGGCTCACGGCCGTGAATACGCGGCGCGGCTCTGCGCGGTGCGTAAGAGCGCGAGCGCAGCCCGGGCCGCGAAGGAGCGAATGCAGAAGGCGGCCCGCAAGAAGGGCCACACGCCCCGGCAGGAAACGCTGGAACTCGCCGAGTACATCTTCGTGCTCGCGACGCCGGGACTGGATGATCTTGCGGCGGCGGACGTGCTGGAGCTCTACCGGGCGCGGTGGCAGATCGAACTGGGATTCAAGCGCCTGAAGTCGCTTTTCGATGCCGGAAACGCGCCGAACCGGGATCCGGATGCCGTGCGCAGCTGGATCTACGCGAAGCTGCTGGCGGTGCTCCTGATGGAGCGGATGGGCGAGGAATCTCGCCTTTTTTCCCCCTGGGGATTCCCCTTGGGAGGCAGGCAGCCGCTGGAGGGAGTTCAGGGAGGTGTGCGACGCGTTCCGGAGCGTGGTCTCCCTGCCCAGCCTGCCAAGCGAACTGCTGCGCCGCGGCCGCGAGTTGAGCCGGCGACTGCGTGAGCGGCCACGAAAACGAGCGCTGCAACTAACTGGCTT
>NZ_JACHIA010000053.1 GCF_014202995.1 Longimicrobium terrae | reverse complement strand
CCAAAAAAGACTGGGGGAGGGTCACTAGTGTCCGGCTAAACTTCAGCTGAAGGTGCCGCAAGCTGATTCCACACAGTGGGTTGCAGCGACAATCTGGACGCGCCGATTTGAAAGTGGTGCCGGACCTTCGTCTATCCTGTCGAGAACCGTCCACGACAGGAGCACCCGATGAATCAGGGCAGCACCCTCTTCGCACAGTTGCTTGCGCACGGCTCCCGCGGTGCTCTGGACCGCTGCATCCAGCGCTACCGGGGCAACCACCGGGTCCGGACATTCACCTGCCGCGACCAGTTTCTGGTCATGGCCTTCGCCCAACTCACGTATCGTGAGAGCCTGCGCGACATCGAAGCCTGTCTCGGCGTCATTCCCGATCGGCTGTACCACATGGGAATCCGCGGATCCGTCACCCGCAGCACGCTGGCGGACGCGAACGAGCGGCGCGACTGGCGCATCTACGCCGACTACGCGCAGGTCCTCATGGCCGAGGCCCGGCGGCTCTACGCCGGTGAAGCCCTGGCCCTGGACCTCGACCAGACCGTCTACTGCCTCGACTCCAGCACCATCGAGCTCTGCCTCGGGCTCTTCCCTTGGGCGCGCTTCCAGAAGGACGCGGCTGGAGTCAAGCTCCACACCCTTCTCGATCTGCGGGGCAGCATCCCGGCGTACGTGCGCATCACCGGCGGAAGCTTCTCCGACAAGCACGTCCTCGACGAACTCGCGCCCGAGCCCGGCTCCATCTACGTCTTTGATCGCGGCTACCTGGACTTCAAGAGCCTTCTGCGGCTCGAGCACGCCAAGGCCATCTTCGTCACCCGGGCCAGGCACAACCTGAGAACCCGGCGTCTCTACTCCCACGCGGTGGACCGCACGACTGGCCTCGTATACGACCAGACGATCCGCCTCACCGTCCAGGCCACCGCGGCCAAGTACCCGATCAATCTCAGACGCGTGAAGTTCCGCGATCCGGAGACCGGCAAGGTGTATGTCTTTCTGACCAACGACTTCGAACTCCCTGCCCTCACGATCGCCAGGCTGTACAAGGCACGCTGGAAGATCGAACTCTTCTTCAAGTGGATCAAACAGCACCTGCGCATCAAGGCCTTCTACGGCCGCAGCCCCAACGCCGTCCAGACCCAGATCTGGATCGCCATCTCGGTCTACCTGCTCGTCGCTATCGCGCGAAAGCGCCTCGATTCCAAGCTCGAACTTTACACTTTGCTCCAGATCCTCAGCGTCACTCTCTTCGAGAAAACCTCACTCGAACAGGCCTTTTCAGCCCCCGATTACACTATCCCCGTCCGCCCCGCTCCTAACCA
>NZ_JACHIA010000052.1 GCF_014202995.1 Longimicrobium terrae | reverse complement strand
TCGCCTAGCAGGGCGCTAAAAAAGTGGTCGTTTGCTGGCGCGGATCCGAAATGCAGGTCCAAAAAAAGTTCTGCTCGGTGCCCAGAGGAAAGCCGCCGCCGCCCTCGAGCACGTTTCGGTGCCCCGTGCGGCGCGTTTGAGGCCGCTCGTGTCGCTCACGCGCGCACTCCGCCCATGATCAGCGTGCGCAGCCTCACGAGGTTGTATGCGGCCGACGTGAAGGTGTAGACCCAGCCGACCAGCTGCTTGCCGCGATGGCGCAGCTTGTTCAGCAGGCCAATCGTCTTGTCCCAGCCAAAGCCCTGCTCGACGAGCTTGCGCTTGCGCTGGCTCACCTTGTAGCCGGCGTGGCGGGTCGTGCGGCCGTCGATCGCGCTCCCGCGACCCTTCGTGATGTTTTGCGCCACGTGCGGCGTGAAGCCCCGCGCCCGGCAGCCCGCGACGAAGTCGATCGTGTCGTAGCCCTTGTCGGCGCCCAGCGTGCGGCGCTTCTTCCGCTTCGGCTGCCGCGCGAGCATGGCCAGCGCGCTGTCCCGCTCGGCCGTGCCCGTCGCGTGCTCTACTTCGGTGTCGACGATCAGACCGCTGCGGTTCTCCATCAGCGAACTCGCCGTGTAGCACAGTTTGGCCGCCGTGTTCCCCTTCTTCGCGAGCCGTGCGTCCGGGTCCGTCGTGGAGCGGTGCGTCTGGTTGCTGCGCTTCTCGCCCCGGAAATCCACCTCCGGGTTGCGGTCGCCGGAGGGCGGATCCCGCGGCTCGTCCATCGGCCGGAAGCTCTTCTGGCTCGCCCAAGCTTCCAGCAGGGTGCCGTCCACGGTGAAGTGGTCGTCAGACAGCAGGTTGTGGCTCCGCGCCTCCGCGAGTACCTGGTCGAAGAACGCCCGCGCCACGTCGCCCTCCATCAGGCGGTCGCGATTCACCGAAAAGGTCTCAGGCACCCAGACCTCGTCGTCGATCCCAAGCCCGACGAACCAGCGGAACAGCAGGTTGTAATCGAGCTGCTCCATCAGCAGCGCCTCGCTCCGGACGGAGTAGAAGACCTGCAGCAAGAGCGCCCGCAGAAGCCGCTCGGGCGGGATGCTCGGCCGGCCGCGACGTGAATACATCGTGTCGAAGCGGGCGGAAAGCTCGCTCAGAGCCTTGTCGACCAGCGATTTGATCGTGCGCAGCGGATGATCCCGCGGCACCCGGCTCTCCAGATTCACGTAGCTGAACAGCGCTGGCTGCTCCGGTTCCCGTCCACGCATTCAAGGCTCCTGGGCTCTGTGCTTCGCCGAGTTTACAGCCCAAACTACTCCCACGAAAGTGGACGGTGATTTTTTAGAAACCTGCTAGG
>NZ_JACHIA010000051.1 GCF_014202995.1 Longimicrobium terrae | reverse complement strand
ATCTAGACTTTAGCACTTTGTGGACAAAAGCGGCAGGCAGTTTGCCCCTGAGCTTGCAACCCTTCCGGCCAGAAGGAGCGAGTCATGGACCACCTGCCTGCCGCAATCGCCAAGGTGCTGGAGCCGTTCGCACCCGTGTTTCGTCGTCCCACGTGGAAGCGCGCCCGCCGGCTCCTCGTCGGCGCGATCCTGTCTCCGGGCGCCCGTACCGTAGCCGCTGCCCTGCGAACGCTGGGTCTGGAGCACGGGCGTGGCTTCTCCAGCTATCACCGGGTGCTCTCCCAAGCCCGCTGGTCCAGCCTCGCCCTCTCAGGCACCCTGCTGCGCTCCCTGGTCGCAGCCTTTGTGCCCGCCGACGCGGAAGTTGTCCTGGGCATCGACGAAACGCTGGAACGGCGCCGGGGCGAGCGCATCCACGCCAAGGGGTTGTACCACGACAACGCGCGCAGCAGCAAGAGCATTCACGTCCGCTCGCACGGCCTGCGCTGGATCAGTGTCATGCTGCTCACGCCTGTTCCCTGGGCCACGCGCCTCTGGGCGCTTCCCTTCCTGACGCTGCTCACCCCGTCGAAGCGGTCATGCGAGACCCGGGGCGTACGCTACAAGCCCCTCGGCCACTGGGCTCGCCAAGCCATGCTTCAGCTGCGCCGCTGGCTTCCCGGCCGGCGGATCGTTCTGGTCGGCGACAACAACTACAGCACGATCGATCTGCTCGCTCGCGCGGCCAGGCACCGGGTCACCGTTGTCACTCGGCTCCGGCTCGATGCCGCGCTCTACCTCCCAGCCCCCGCGCGCGAGGAACCCGGCCGCCTTCGCCGGCGTGGGCGCCCGCCCAAGAAGGGCCCGCGGCTCCCGACCCTCAAGGCACGCCTGGAAGATCCTTCCACGATCTGGTGCCGCTGCTCGCTCCTCTGGTACGGCGGCGGGACGCGCGAGGTCGACCTCCTTACCGGGACCGCCGTCTGGTTCCGCGGCGGGCTGCCCCCCGTCTCCATCCGCTGGGTGCTGCTGCGCGACCCACTGGGCAAGTTCGAGCCGCAGGCCCTTGTCTCCAACGAGCCGGATCTCACCGCCGAGCAGATCGTCGGCTACTTCCTCCGCCGCTGGCAGGTCGAGGTCACCTTTGCGGAGGCCCGCGCGCACCTCGGGGCCGAAACCCAGCGCCAGTGGTCGGACCTCGCGATCCAGCGCACCACGCCCGCCCTCTTCGCCCTCTTCTCGATCGTTACCCTCTGTGCCCGCGAACTGCTCGGCCCAAACCCCGCCCCCGTTCGTACGGCCGCTTGGTATACCAAGCCCGAAGCAACCTTCTCCGACATCCTTTCCCTCGTGCGGCGCTCCCTTTGGCGCGCGGCCGTTCCACCGATTAAACGACGATCGGTCGACAACGACGATGTCGTATTAATTCCTTCTGCCCTTTGGAGACGCTGGGAAGATCTCCTCAGCTTCGCCGCGTAAAGTGCTAAAGTCTAGTT
>NZ_JACHIA010000049.1 GCF_014202995.1 Longimicrobium terrae | reverse complement strand
GCCCCGGATTACACTACCACCAGTCAACCGCTTCCTAACCAGTTGCAGCTCTTCGACTTGTAAGCCGGACAGTAGTGGGGGGAGGGTTGGGGCGGCGGATGGTTCGGTGCGGATCGGCGAGTGCCAAGTGTGAGCGAATGTCGTTGAGCGAATGAAGATGAATCCGCCGCTCAAACAGTGGGAGCCCCCGACACGTCGCCCACAGGCGCCGTTCGGAGCTTCAACCACAACGGAGCGACGCGCCACGAGCCGAATCCCGCGGCCACGCTGAGGTCTCCCTTTCTCCCGCGACAGCGGGGGAGAGGGCCGGGGAGAGGGGGCCTCTGCGACCGCGCGGCACCATCTGGAATGCGCCGGGCAGCAGTTCTCCCCTCTCCGTGCGGCAGTTTGCACGGGGAGGGGCGGGGAGGGGCCTCACAGCCGGAGCATCGCCAAACTCCGCCCTCCTTTCAACGCCTGACCGTCTTCCGCGAGAGCGTGGATCGTGCGTCGTGCGCGACACGCGTGTGGAGGGCGCGCGGAACGTCGGGGCGCGTCTTCGGTATTCGTACCGGCCCGTGAACCCTGACCCACTCGCGACACCGATCCGCCCATGAAGACCCGACTTCTGCGCCGTGCCTGGCTGCTCGTTCCCTTTGCCGCGCTGGCGGCGTGCTCCGATGTCACTGGCGGGTCGGGCGGCGAGGCCGTCGCGGGACTCAGCATCGAGTCGTCCGGCAGCCCGTTGGTGACGGTGAACGGCGCCTCGGTGTCCGGAACGGTGACGGTGCAGCAGGGTCAGCAGCGGCCGATGGACATCGTCTTCCGTTCCGCCGGCGGCACTGTGGTCGTGCCGAGCGCGCTGCAGACGGTGCGCGTCACCATCGTCAACACCGGCGTCGCGGGATGGAGCGGGGGCGAGGCGGGAACGCTGCGCGGCAACCAGCGCGGCTCCACAACGCTGCGCGTGGACCTGCTCTCCGGCGGCACCGCGCTCTACACGTCGCCCTCCATCCCCGTCCAGGTGAACTGATCGCGATCAGATGGACAACAGAGCGGCCCCGTCCTCACACCGAGGACGGGGCCGCTCATCGTTGCACGGATTGCCTGCACTCAGTCGTGCGAATGCGCCGGGCATGCGCAGGCGCCGCACGCCGTCTGGTGCCGCAGATGGCCGTTCCACATCATTCCCGCCGCGAGCAGCAGGCCGCCCGCCACGTGGCCGGCGACGAGCGACGCGCCGCTCCAGGCGAGCGGGTCTGCGGCGATCCACATGGCCGCGCCGAGTGCCATGGGCAGCAGCACGCGGCGGTCGCCATGCGCGCGGATGCCGGAATACGCCATCGCCGCGGCAAGGATGACGGAACCGGCCTGCACCGCGTGCTCCGCGAACTCGGGCAGCGACAGCGCCGGAGCGATCACGGCCAGCAGCGGCGCCGCCAGGCAGTGCACCGCGCACAGAAGCGGCAGCGCCGCCGCCCAGGAAGCGCCGGCGGTGGTGCGGGCGGGCGCGGAAACGGAACTCATCGATCGAATCTCTGCGAACGGGTGCACTGAAATCGAGCGCCGGAAACGCCTGAGGGTTCCGGGCGCGACGATGATAGCGCAATCGATCCGCAGATGCAAGTGATTCGCAACTGGATGGTGTAGCTGCGAGTACTAGAGGAGTGGTGCGGGAGAGGGTCGGAGAGGACCCGGCTCCATGCTGGGGCGACTGAAACGCTTGGTGTGAGTTTCGGGATACATTCGGTGCGCTCGGTGTACACTTGGGCGGTCCTTTAGCCCGAGAATACCACAAT
>NZ_JACHIA010000048.1 GCF_014202995.1 Longimicrobium terrae | reverse complement strand
GCGCTTTGTCCCGTGCCCCTTCGGCGCACCCGGCGGGCGGATGTACCGGGTGATGGACCGCGTGCGGCGCCGCGCGGACGGCGAGATCGAGTACCTGGGCCGCACGGACTTTCAGGTCAAGGTGCGCGGCTTCCGCATCGAACTGGGCGAGATCGAGGCGCGGCTGCTGGAGCATCCGCAGGTGCAGGCCGCCGTCGTCATGGCGCGCGACGACGCCGCGGGCGGCAGGCAGCTGGTGGCCTACTGCATGTGCCCCGGCGCGGTGGAGGTGGAATCCCTGCGCGCGCACCTCGGCGAGCGTCTGCCCGCGTACATGGTGCCCGCGGCGTACGTGCGGCTGGATGCGCTCCCGCTCACGCCCAACGGCAAGGTGGACCGCAAGGCGCTCCCCGCGCCGGACGCGGATGCGTTCGGCGTCCGCGGGTACGAGGCGCCCGTGGGCGAGACGGAGCAGGCTGTGGCCGCCATCTGGGCGGAGCTGCTGGGCGTGGACCGCGTGGGCCGCGGCGACGACTTCTTTCACCTGGGCGGGCACTCGCTGCTGGGCGTGCGCGTCGCATCGCGGCTGCGGCAGGTGCTCGGAGTGGAGACCGCGCCGGGCGACCTGTTCGCGCGCCCCGTGCTGGCGGACTTTGCGCGCGGGCTGCAGTCGGCCGCGCGGTCGGTGGAGACGGTGATTGCGCCGGTGGACCGCACGGGCGACATCCCCCTGTCGTTCGCGCAGCAGCGGCTGTGGTTCCTGGAGCAGCTGGGCGGAACGGGCGGCGCCTACAACGTCCCGCTGCGCCTGCGTCTGCGCGGCGCGCTGGACCGGGATGCGCTGATGCGTGCGCTGGACGGCGTCGTCGCGCGGCACGAGGCGCTGCGCACGACCTTTCCCGCGGTGGATGGCGAGCCCGTGCAGCGCATCGCCTCCGTGCCGGACAGCGCGTTCCGGCTGGTGGAGCACGATCTCCACGCCGCGCTGGATGCGGAGGATGAACTGCACCGGCTGACGCGGGAGGAGGCGGCTGCGCCGTTCGACCTGGCGCACGGCTCGCTGCTCCGCGGGCGCCTGGTGCGGATGGCGGAGGACGATCACGTGCTGCTCGTCATCATGCACCACATCGTCAGCGACGGCTGGTCGATGGGCGTGTTCGTGCGCGAGCTGGGCGCCCTGTACGCCGCCTTTGCGCGCGGCGAGGCCGATCCGCTCGCGCCGCTCCCCATCCAGTACGCCGACTACGCCGCGTGGCACCGCCGCTCGGTGGAGGGCGCCTTCCTCGAGGCGCAGGCTGCCTACTGGACACGGACGCTGTCCGGCGCGCCGGAGTTCATCGAACTCCCAACCGACCGTCCCCGTCCCGCGCGCCAGGACTTTGCGGGCGCGTCGCTGGCGGTGGAGCTGGACGAAGGGCTGTCGGATTCGCTGCGCGCGCTCTCGCAGCGGCACGGCACCACGCTGTACATGACGCTGCTGGCCGGATGGGCGGCGGTGCTGGCGCGGCTCTCGGGCCAGGACGACGTCGTCATCGGCACGCCGAGCGCCAACCGCGGACGGGCGGAGGTGGAGGAGCTGATCGGCTTCTTCGTCAACACGCTCCCCGTGCGCGTAGACCTGTCCGGCGGGCCGACCGTCGGCGGGCTGCTGGACCGGGTCAAGGCGCGCGCGCTGGAGGCGCAGCGCAACCAGGACATCCCGTTCGAGCAGGTGGTGGAGCGGGTGCGCCCCACCCGCAGCCGGGCGTACAGCCCGCTGTTCCAGGTGATGTTCGCGTGGCAGAACACCCCCGGCGGCGACCTGCATCTCCCCGGCCTCACCGTCTCCGAGGCCGGCGGTGCGGATGCGGACGCGGCGCAGTTCGACCTGACGCTGTCGCTGTGGGAGCGCGGCGGGCGCATCGTCGGCACGCTGGAGTACGCGACGGCGCTCTTTGCCCGCGCCACCGCCGAGCGCCACGCGGCCTATCTGCTCCGCACGCTGCAGGAGATGACGGCGGATGACAACCGGCCCGTGGACCGGCTGCCGCTGCTGCCGGAGGCGGAGCGCCGCCTCGTCCTCGAAGGCCTGAACGCGACCGACCGGCCCTACCCGGCCGGCCTGTGCGTCCACGACCTGTTCCGCGCGCAGGCGGCGCGCACGCCGGACGCGGCCGCGCTGGTGTGGCGGGGCGAGCGGGTGACGTACGCGGAGATGGACCGCCGCGCGAACCGTATCGCCCATGCGCTGCGCCGCCGTGGTGCCGGGCCGGAGGTGCGCGTGGGCATCTGCCTGCCGCGCACGCCGGACCTGGTGGCGTCCATGCTGGGCGTGCTCGCCGCGGGCGCGGCGTATGTGCCGCTGGACCCGGCGTATCCGCGCGAGCGGCTGGGCTACATGCTGGAGGACGCCGGCGTGACGCTCGTCATCACCGACTCCGCGCTGGCTGACCGGCTGCCGGAGGGTCCGGCCACGCTGCTGCTGGACGTCGAAGGAGCCGCGCTCGCGGCGGAGCCGGAGACGGCGCTGGAGAGCGGCGTCGGGCCGGAGAACCTGTCGCATGTCATCTTCACCTCCGGCTCCACCGGCCGGCCCAAGGGGGTGATGATTCGCCACGCGTCCACCGTCGTCCTGCTGCA
>NZ_JACHIA010000047.1 GCF_014202995.1 Longimicrobium terrae | reverse complement strand
CCCAGGAAGATTCATCTCTGGAGGGGCTTCCCACTTAGATGCGTTCAGCGGTTATCCCTTCCCAACGTAGCTACCCGGCACTGCCGCTGGCGCGACAACCGGTACACCAGAGGTTGGTCCGTCCCGGTCCTCTCGTACTAAGGACGGCTTCCATCAATCTTCCAACGCCCACGACGGATACAGACCGAACTGTCTCACGACGTTCTGAACCCAGCTCGCGTACCGCTTTAACCGGCGAACAGCCGGACCCTTGGGACCTTCTCCAGCCCCAGGATGCGATGAGCCGACATCGAGGTGCCAAACCGCCCCGTCGATGTGAACTCTCGGGGGCGATAAGCCTGTTATCCCCGGCGTACCTTTTATCCGTTGAGCGACGACCCTTCCACACGGGATCGCCGGATCACTAACGCCTGCTTTCGCACCTGCTCGACTTGTTGGTCTCGCAGTCAAGCTCCCTTATGCGTTTACGCTCTCTACGCGCGATTGCCGACCGCGCTGAGGGAACCATTGCGCGCCTCCGCTACGCTTTAGGAGGCGACCGCCCCAGTCAAACTGCCCGCCTGACACGGTCCCTGTCCCGGATTCACGGGACGAGGTTAGGTCTCCAATATCACCAGGGTGGTATTTCACTGATGGCTCCACGAGCCCTGGCGGGCCCGTCTCACAGCCTCCCACCTATGCTACACAAGTGGTACCGAAGAGCAATGTCAGGGTGCAGTAAAGGTGCACGGGGTCTTTTTGTCCTGTCGCGGGTACTCGGTATCCTCACCGAGACTCCAATTTCGCCGAGCTTGTGGAGGAGACAGCGCTCAAGTCGTTACGCCATTCGTGCAGGTCGGAACTTACCCGACAAGGAATTTCGCTACCTTAGGACCGTTATAGTTACGGCCGCCGTTTACCGGGGCTTCGATTCAAAGCTTCACCCTTGCGGGCTGACCTCTCCTCTTAACCTTCCGGCACCGGGCAGGCGTCAGTGCCTATACGTCGTCTTGCGCGACTTTGCAGACACCTGTGTTTTTGCTAAACAGTCGCTTGAGCCGATTCTCTGCGGCCTCTTTCCCCTTCTGCCGGCAAGCGGCAGTCAAGTACCGAAGGCTCCCCTTCTCCCGAAGTTACGGGGACATTTTGCCGAGTTCCTTCTCCACAGTTCACTCGCGCACCTGAGGCTACTCGCCTCGCCTACGTGTGTCCGTTTGCGGTACGGTCACAAGACGTACTCCCCGCCGAGGCTTTTCTCGGCAGCCTGATTACATGGACTCCCAGAGGGCGAACCCTCCAGTTGGCATCGGATCTCGGCTACCCAGGTCTTTTATCCCCCGGGACCGCCTACCTCCTTGCACCGGGACTACCGCCGCCCGGCCCCACTCTCACTCCTGCGTCCCCCCTGCGGGTCAAACGCACGTCCTGTGGTACGGGAATATTCACCCGTTTCCCATCGTCTACGCCCTTCGGCCTCGACTTAGGGTCCGACTAACCCAGGGCGGACGAGCCTGCCCCTGGAAACCTTAGGCTTTCGGTGCGGGGGATTCTCACCCCCGTTATCGCGTACTCATTCCGGCATCCTCACTTCCAGCCGCTCCACGGGAAGGTTTCCACCCCCGCTTCTCCGCTACTGGAACGCTCCCCTACCACTCATCCCTAAGGATGAATCCCTGGCTTCGGCGGCGGACTTACAAGTCCCGACCATTATCGGCGCAGGCGCACTTGACTGGTGAGCTATTACGCACTCTTTCAAGGCATGGCTGCTTCTAAGCCAACCTCCCAGTTGTCAATGCACACCCACATCCTTTCTCACTTAGCCCGCACTTTGGGGCCTTAGCCGAGGGTCTGGGCTCTTTCCCTCTCGCGCACGGACATTATCGCTCGTGCACTGTCTCCCGGAGTCCATGTCCACGGCATTCGGAGTTTGATAGGAGTTGGTAACCCGGTGGGGCCCCGCGTCCTTTCAGTGCTCTACCTCCGCGACACACGCTCCGAGGCACTACCTCAATAGTTTTCGGGGAGAACCAGCTATCTCCGAGCTTGATTGGCCTTTCACCCCTACCCACAGCTCATCCCAATCTTTTTCAACAGAAACGGGTTCGGACCTCCACTCCGTGTTACCGGAGCTTCATCCTGGCCATGGGTAGATCGCTTCGGTTTCGGGTCTACCGCCACGTACTGAACGCCCTGTTCAGACTCGCTTTCGCTTCGGCTGCGCAACTGAGTTGCTTAACCTCGCACGTGACGAGTAACTCGCCGGATCATAATGCAAAAGGCACGCAGTCAGGAGCCTAAGCCCCCTCCTACCGCTTGCAGGCACACGGTTTCAGGTTCTATTTCACTCGCCGTCAGGCGTTCTTTTCACCTTTCCCTCACGGTACTGGTGCACTATCGGTCACGGACGAGTATGTAGCCTTGGAGGGTGGTCCCCCCAGATTCCGACGGGGTTTCTCGTGTCCCGCCGTACTCAGGTACCAGAGCCACTCGTGAAGACCATGTTTCGCGTACGGGACTCTCACCCCCTGCGGTAGGCCGTTCCAGGCCGCTTCCGCTACATGGCTCCATCGAGCGGGACATGCCCCGCTCCGGCCCTACAACCCCAGATCCGAAGACCTGGTTTGGGCTCCTCCCGTTTCGCTCGCCGCTACTCAGGGAATCTCGTTTGATTTCTTTTCCTGGGGATACTTAGATGTTTCAGTTCTCCCCGTTGGCCCCTCATCCCCTATGTATTCAGGGTGAGGTGACAGCCCATGACGGCTGCCGGGTTTCCCCATTCGGGCATCTCCGGATCAACGCTTACGTGCAGCTCCCCGAAGCTTATCGCAGCTTATCGCGCCCTTCTTCGCCTGTCCGTGCCAAGGCATCCACCGTGCGCCCTACTTTCGCTTGACCGGATATGCTCGCT
>NZ_JACHIA010000046.1 GCF_014202995.1 Longimicrobium terrae | reverse complement strand
TTTTCAGCCCCGGATTACACTACCACCAGTCAACCGCTTCCTAACCAGTTGCAGCTCTTCGACTTGTAAGCCGGACAGTAGTGGGGGGAGGGTTGTTGGGGCGGACGGTCCAGCGGGGATCATCAGGCCCCGACGCGTGAGCGAAGTCTGTTGAGCGAATAAATCCGCCGCTCAAACAGCGGGAACCCCCGACCCGGCGCTATTCGCGCGCCGTTCGGGGCTTCAACCGCATCGCGCCGTGCGACCCGCGCCGAAGCCTGCCGCCCGCGTGAGGTCTCCCCCTCTCCCGCTTGCGGGAGAGGGGGCCGGGGGGAGAGGGGTGCCCGCGGCCGCGCCGAACCATCCGGAGCACACCAGACCCGCAGTTCCCCCCTCTCCGTGCGGCTGTTTGCACGGGGAGGGGCCGGGGGAGGGGCCTCACAGCCCGCCGCCCGCGCCGCACCTCGCCTCCACGTAGACCCGCCGTTGCCGTGTGCTCCCTCTCCCACATCCGTTCGTGGGAGAGGGTCGTCGTGCGCAGCACGCGGGGTGAGGGCCACACTGTCCGGCACGCACTGCCTCTGGAAATCACCCCGGATTGGCCCGCCCTTCCTCCCACCCCTACAGCAGCCGCAGAAACTCCTCGCGGGTGGCGCGGTCGTCCAGAAACACGCCCTTCATGGCGCTGGTCACCGTCTTGGAATTCTGCTTTTCCACCCCGCGCATCATCATGCACAGGTGCGCGGCCTCCACCACCACGCCCACGCCCTGCGGCTCCAGCACGTCCATCAGCGCCGACGCAACCTGCTCCGTCAGGCGCTCCTGCACCTGCAGGCGGCGGGCAAAGATCTCCACCACGCGCGGCAGCTTGCTCAATCCCACGATGCGCCCGTTGGGGATGTACGCCACGTGCACCTTGCCAAAGAAGGGGAGCATGTGGTGCTCGCACATGGAGTACATCTCGATGTCGCGGACGATCACCATGTTGTGGTGGTCTTCCTCGAACAGCGCGTCGCCGATGGCGTCCTGCACCGTCAGGCCGTAGCCGTGCGTAAGAAAGCGAAGGCTCTTTTCCACGCGCTCCGGCGTCTTGAGCAGCCCCTCGCGCTCCGGATTTTCGCCCAGCCCGGCCAGAATCCCGCGCACCAGCGGCGCGATCTCGCCCGTGACCCCGCCCTGCTCCGTTCCGTCCGCCATCTACTCTCCCGTGTATTCCGCCGAGTTGCGCGGCGTTTCCCACAACACCAGCCGGGCCAGGCGCCCGCCCTCGATGAGCGGGGCAATGCGCCCCCACAGCTCCACCACCAGGTTTTCCGTGCTGGGGATCACGTCCCGCAGCCACTCCACGTCCAGGTTCAGGTTGCGGTGGTCCAGGTCGGCGATGACGCTTTCGGCGGCCTCGCGCACCTTGCCCAGATCCACCACGTACCCCGTCCGCGGATCGGGCCGGCCCTCGACGGTGACGTCGAGTTCGTAGTTGTGGCCGTGCCAGTTTGGATTGTTGCACAGGCCGTACAGGCTCCGGTTCTCCTCGTCGGAGAGCGCGGGGTTGTGCAGCCGGTGCGCCGCGCTGAAGTGCACGCGGCGGGTCACGCGAACGGTGGGCACGCAGCCTCCTGCCATGGCCGTTGATCGAAGAAAAAGGCCAGCCCCGCGGGGCGGGGCCGGCCTGTTCCGGGTGGCTGCGGGAAGGATTTTTGAAGCCATGTCAGAGACATGTTGCGGTGGCTTCTCCGCTGCGTCCGCCTTCCCGCGGGGGGCGTGGCGTCAGCCGCGAGAGGCAGCCCCGGCTTCAAAAGTGTTGGCTCAAAAATTTTACTCCCCGCCGCCTCCAGACCAGCCGCATTATAAGGATGGCGCGCGGCCGGGGTCAAGTGCGGCGTCCGTGCGGGGCGGGGTGTTGTTCCGCGCCGGATGCGGGTAGTTTTGGGGATGGCAGACGCACCCGGAGGCAGGTTGGAAGAGCAGACGCTGAACGCGATTCGCGGGCTGGGCCACCGGCTCACGGGCCCGCGGCGGGGCGTGGTGCGCGAGATGGCGCGCGCCTCCGCCCCGGTCACCGCCCGCGCCCTGCACGCGGCCCTCGCGGACGGCGGCACCGACCTGGCCACCGTGTACCGCACGCTGCACTGGCTGGTGGAGCTGGGCATGGCTCGCCCCGTGGTGACGGGCGGCGCGGAGCACTTCGAACTGGTGTCGCCCGACGGGCACTCGCACCACCTGCACTGCGACGACTGCGGCTCGCTGCGCACGGTGTCGCTCTGCGGGCTGGACCGCGCCGTGCTGGACCGCATCGAGCGCGAGTTCGGCTTCCAGGTCGCGCACCACCGCCTGACCTTTCACGGCCGCTGCGCCGGGTGCAGGGCGGAGTAGGCGGTTTCCGTGGATGAGAATCTGCACGGCTCCACAATCAGAGTACCGGAGCGCCGTCCCGGGGTGGATGCGGTTCATCGATCCGCCCTTCATCCCATCCTCGGGTTCGATGATTCCGCGGTCGTAGGGTAGATCACGGCGGGATTCGATGGCGAGTGTAGTTGATCGACATGCGGCCGTATGTGGTGTTCGCGCAGTTCTGTTGATCAGCGGCGAATCCCAAGATTTGGAGTGTTCCACAGCCCTCGCTCGAAAGCGGATGAATCCGCCGCTCCAGAAGCGGTAACCCCCGACACATGGCCGCTGTCGCGTCCACGTTCGGGGCTTCAACCGACCCCGCGGAAAGCCCGTCGCCCGTCGTCCGCACCGGAGTGGAGGACCCAGTCCGCGAAGGCGGACTTCGTGCTGGTCCAGCGGCGAATTCATTCGCTCCTGGAGGGCGGACGCGCCGGACATCGCCGCCTCGCACCCGAGCTTCGGCCACAGTCCGCGAAGGCGGACTTCGCGCCGTTGTTGCCGCGACTTCAACGCTTGGTGTGAGTTTCTCACCAGCCGAGCAGATCGGCAAAAGCGAGCGGCTGTCGTCCTAGCT
>NZ_JACHIA010000045.1 GCF_014202995.1 Longimicrobium terrae | reverse complement strand
ACACCCCACTCCTCGGCAAGTAGGTCAGCTCTCATGCAGAGCAGAATATCCCGCCCCTACCCCGCCGACAAGATAAAGTTAACGCGTATGCCCCCCAACCCCCTCACCCCGCAAGCGGGGGAGGGGGAGCCGTTCGGTGCGGAGGCGGGTGCGGCTCGCCACGCGAAGCGCGTTGTGGGTGTTGCGGTTGAAGCCCCGAACATCGCGCGGAGCGCGGTGTGTCGGGGGTTCCCGCTGTTAGAGCGGCGGATTCATTCGCTCCAGATACTCGCCGCACCGCCCAACTCCGCCACCCGCACCGACCTCTCCGCCCTGCCCCAACCCTCCCCCAGTCTTTTTTGGGGGAGGGTGGGCGAGTAGTACGAGCCCGGGTGGGGGCCGCCCTGGAGCCCGCAATCAGAACGCCTGCCCGAAGCGGATGTAGAACCGCGGCGACATCGATTCGCGGAACACGTCGCCCTCAAGCGTCGTGGATTCCAGCCGCCGCAGCGGAACGCCCACGCCACCCACCAGATCGATTGGGGCGTAAAAGAAGAAGCGCAGCGACGCGCCCAGTTCCCCGCCCACCGACACCAGCGGCTCCGCCTCGGCCCGCTGCACGTTGGTGAACAGGCAGGATTCCACGCACCACGCCGCGCCGCCGTCCGCGAACAGCGTCCCCCACGTGCGGTCCACGTACGCCGGAATCAGCCGGTACCCGCGCTCCACCAGCGCCAGCGGAAAACGATACTCCACGCTTCCCGCCACGGCGCGGTCGCCGAACTGCGCGCCGTCCGAGTATCCGCGCAGCGGAAACTCCGGCCGGCCCCCGATCCCCGTCCCGGTCCCCAGCGGCGACGCGACCGTGCTGGACTCCACCCCGCCGATGGCGAACCCCGGCCCGCGAGAACCCGCGTCCGCCGCCGCCATCAGCCGCGCAGCGATCACGTGGCGCGCGAACCCGGTGCCGCGAAAGGCGTGGTAGCCCTGCGTGCGCCCCGCCAGCCGCACGTAGCTCATGGGATCGTCCGGATCGCCCTCGCGCGTGTAGCGGCGGCCCTCCACCGTGGCGGCGGTCAGCCAGCCCTGCTCCTGGCTCACGCTGTACGCAAAGCCGCGCCCCGTGGACCGCCCCAGCGTCAGCACCGCGCCCAGATCCGTGCCGCGGTCCGCGTCCAGCGGGTCGTCGCCCACGTGATACTCGAAGTGGCGGTCGCGCACGTTCAGCCCCGCGCTCACCCACGTGTACGAGCGAAAGCGCGGAAACGGCACCGTCGCCACCAGCGAGGCGGAACGCTCCCGCTCCAGCAGCGCGGACGTGCTTCCCACCGGCCCGGAAAGCACGTCCCACTCCTGGAACGCCGACGCGCCCAGCAACGGCACGCCCAGCCCGCGATACAGATATCCCGCCGCGGCGGAGGTCCGTCCGCCATCCGCGTAGACGAGCGCGTTCACGGTGTACGCGTGCCGCTCCAGCACGTCCGATCCGGCGACCGCGAAGCCCAGCCCCCCGTCCAGCACGTCGTCCACCACCAGCACCGGCGTCCAGCTGGTCGGGACGATGGTCCGCAGCGCCGAGTACGGCCGCGACGCGCCGCCCGCCGTGCGCGTGAACTCCGCGGGATCGCGCGTTGATGGGCCGAAGTCCGCGGCCGGCGCGGGCGCGGGTCGCCACGCGGCGGGATTGTACTCCATTCGCGCCACGTGATACCCATCCGCGCGGTACAGGCTGAACGCGATCCACCGTCCATCTGGCGACACGTCCGGCTGAAACGCGCCGGAGAGGACGTTGCTCACCTGCAGCAGCCGTCCATCCGCCAGATCATACGCGTACAGGTTGGGGATGCCGGTGCGGTCGGATGAGAACAGGACGTAGCGGCCGTCCGGCGACCACGCGGGATTCATGTCCAGCGCGCGGTCCGCCGTGAGTTCGCGGACCATGCGGCCGGCGGTGTCGATGACCACGACGTCGTACCATCCACCCGTGCGGATGCGCGCGACGGCGATGCGCGACCCGTCCGGCGACCAGCGCGGCGCCGACCAGCGCGTGTCGATATCGCCCGGCGTGATCGATCGCGCGTTCCGTCCCTCCGCGTCGGTGATCACGACGACCGTCGTGTCAGCGCCGCCCTGGATGACGACGATGCGCCCGTCCGGACCCACGTCCGGCTCCGCGATCCGCGCGCTCCGCGTCAGCCGGTCCACGTCGCCGCGCCGCACGGCGTACAGATCCGAGTACATGCGATACGGATCGACCTGGTCCAGCTGTGACGTGATCAGGGAGGATCCGTCCCGTCGCCAGCTCAGCGGACCCACGCTCGTCCTCGGCGCCAGGATCTGCTCGCGCCCATCCCGGTCGATGGTGCGCGTGGACGGCTCATCGCGCCCGGTGCTGGCGGCAAAGGCGATGCGCGATCCATCTGGCGACCAGCGCGGGAACTGCGTCCCGCGTCCGTACCGCGTCAGCACCTCCGCCTCGGTGACACCGATCGACCGGAGCGAATCCGCCAGCGCGCCGTACCGCCCGCGCAGTTCCGTGCGCCACGCATCCCACGCCGCGCTGAACGAGGTGCCGTACGCGGCGCGCGCGGCGTTGTCCACTTGATACGGAATCAGCCGCCGCCCGACCGTTCGCACGAACTCGCCCGCGCGCTCCTCCCCATACTTTTGCGACAGCCAGTCCTCAAACTCCGATCCGTACACGTACGACGCGTTCCCCGCCGGCCAGCTCACCGGCTCGCCGCTGGCGCGGTCGATGTCAAAGAAGCGGTCTTCCAGGATGGCCGTCCGCAGCACCATGTCGTGAAAGCTGCCGCGCACGCGCCCCGCGCCGGTGATGCGCGATTCCATGTAGGTGGCCAGCCCCTCCGTGGTCCACCGCGGCACGAAGATGTTGGGGAACAGCGTGGGATTCCGGCCAAAGACGGTACGCAGGGCCCGCAGCGGCCCGGACGAGTGATCCAGGTGGTAGATGTGCGTAAGCTCGTGCGTCACGACCAGATCCACCCAGTCGTACGAGAACGCGAGCGACATCTCCTCCACCGGCGGATGCGCATAGATGACGACACGGTTGCGCGGGATGGGCGTGGCGTTGCCGTTCGCCGCGTCCATGTTGTCGGCGACCACCAGGTGCACGCGCCCGGCCGGAGGACGGACGAAGGCCTCCGCCAGCGCCGCGTGCGCCACCTCCGCGCGGGCGGCCGCGCGCCGGGCGAGCGTTTCCAGCCCGGTGCTGTAGTGCACCTGGAAGTGTTCCGTATCGAACGTGACCCAGCGCGCGTCCGGCGCCACCTGCGCACCCGCCGTCCGCGGCACGGCCGCCGCCACCGCGAGCACGAGCGCCGCCATCGCCGCGCGGGTATAAGAACGAATCGTCATCAAGGGAGAGGAAGTGCGGGGTGCTGGGTGCGTGAGTGCGTTGCTGCGGTGTGGCGATAAGGCCGGTGCGAAACGGAGACGGCGGTCCAGTGCGCTTCGGATGGATTGGCGCGGCTGCGGGCACCCCTCTCCCCCATACGCGCTAACTTATTCGGCTAAGTAGTGATAAGCCAGTTAGTTGCAGCGCTCGTTTTCGTGGCCGCTCACGCAGTCGCCGGCTCAACT
>NZ_JACHIA010000044.1 GCF_014202995.1 Longimicrobium terrae | reverse complement strand
CTCGAAACACGCGAAGTCCGCCTCCGCGGACTGCGGCCGCGGACCTCGTGCACGCTCGCGCACTCTCTCGAGAGCACCATCGTTCTCGTCGGGCGGCCCACGGCGTCATCCTGAGGCGGCGCCGGACCGACTCTCAGCCGCGCCGAAGCCGGGCGCCGACGAAGGATCTGCTTTCCGCGCGAGAACGGGCGTGGGATGCGCAGGTGGGCTCTGCCGACTTCTCCGTTGATCCACCCTCGAGAAGAGCGTACCTTGGGCGTTTCGGGACAGGTTCCTTCTGCTTGCGTGGTGATGACTGAGCTTCCGGTGTACACGGCCACGCGCTACGTGCAGCCGCTGCGCGAAGGAGGGACCCTTCCCGCGGTGGTGGACACGCATGGCGGTGGGCTGTTCGTGGCCAAGTTCCGCGGCGCGGGACAGGGCGCCAAGGCGCTTGTGGCCGAGCTGCTGGTGGGGATGATCGCGCAGGCCGCGCGGCTGCCCGTGCCGGAGCTGGCGCTGATTGAGGTGCTGCCGGAGTTCGGGCGGGGCGAGCCGGATCCCGAAATCCAGGATCTGCTCAAGGCCAGCGTGGGGCTGAACATGGGGCTGCGCTACCTGGACGGCGCGTTCAACTTTCAGCCGTCGGTCGCGGGCGACCTGGTGGATCCGGAGCTTGCCGCGCGCATCGTGTGGCTGGACGCGTTCACCACCAATCCCGATCGCACGGCGCGCAATCCCAACCTGCTGATCTGGGAGCGCCGGCCGTGGCTCATCGATCACGGGGCGGCCCTTTACGCCCAGCACAAGTGGGGCTCGGTGGACGAGACGCGGACGCGGACGCCGTTTCCGCTGATCCGCGATCACGTGCTGCTGGCCGCGAGCGGTGACCTGCGCGCGGCGGATGCGGAAATGGCCGCGGCTCTCTCCGCTGAGGTGCTCGAGGAGATCGTGGCGGTGCTGCCGGATGCGCTGTTGGCCGATCCCGCGATCACGGCGGACTTTGCTACCGCGCCGGAGGCCCGCGAGCGGTACCTGCGTTATTTGACGGAACGCATCCAGGCTCCGCGGACGTTTGTGGACGAGGCGATCAACGCGCGCGAGGTCCGCCGCCGCGAGCCGCCGCCCCGCCTTTCCAGCCGCCGATGAGCGACGCGACGGCTCCGGCGTGGAGCGCGTACAGCTTCGCGGTCCTCAAGGTCGTTCCGCATCCGCACCTGGGCATCGGCGTGCCGGTGGGAGTGCTGCTGCACGCGCGTACCAAGGACTTTCTCGGCATCCAATTGTTGGTGGATGCGGATGAGCTCAAGGCGCGGTGCGTGGTGCGTGATCTGGAACTGCTGGGCAGGTACCTGGAAGGAATCCGCGCGATCTGCGAGGGCGTGGCGGACGCGGGCCCGGTGGCGCTCGCCCCGCCATCCGAGCGGTTTCACTGGCTGACGGCGCCGCGATCGGATGTAATCCAGAGCGGGCCTGTGCACGCGGGCCTTTGTCTCAATCCTGCAGAGGCACTGGCGGAGTTGTTCGCGGTCCATGTGCGGGGTGAGGAAGTCCGGAGCGAGCCCCGGATTTCCTGAGCGAATGAATCCGCCGCTCAAACAGCGGTAAGCCCCGACTCATGGCCCCTGTCGCGTCCACGATCGGGGCTTCAACTGCATCGACAGAGTTGGATGAACAGCAATGCCCCGGTCCATCGCGGATCGGGGCATTCTGTGTTTCATCGACCGTGGAGACTGAAGGTCAGCTCGCGGCGGCCATCCTCGCGGGGGCGGCGGTGGGCACGGTCATGCAGAAGCGGGCGCCACCGCCGGGCGCGGCTTCCATCCACGCGTCCCCCCCGTGGCCCCGGGCGACGGCACGGACGATGGCCAAGCCCAGGCCGCCGCGCCGCTCGGGGGCGCCGGGGGTGGCGAGCGCGGCGAAGGGGCGCCAGATGCGGGCGTGGTCGTGCGCCGCCACGCCGGGGCCCTGGTCGGTGATGCGGATGAGCGTGCGCCCGCCTTCCGCCGCCGCGTCGACGGTGACGTGATCGCCGGCCGCACCGTGCTGCAGCGCGTTCTCGATCAGGTTGTCGAGCGCGAGGCGCAGGGCATCGGCATCCGCCTGCACCATCAATCCGCCCGGCGGATCGGCGACGAGGATGACGCCGCGCGCGCGGCTGGCCTCCCGCGCATCCGCCACGGCGTCCTCCACCAGCGCACCGAGGTCGACGGCGCGCGGGAGGAGGGGGAGGCCGGGGCGCGACAGGCTGGCGAACGCCACCATGTTCTCCACCACGCGCGCCAGGCGGCGGGTGGAAGACTCGATCTCCAGCACGGCGCGCTCCTGGTCTCCCGGGGAGGACACGCGGCCGCTGGCGAGCATCTCGGCGTTCATGCGGACGTGCGCGAGCGGGGTGCGCAGCGTGTGGGCGAGGCCCGCGGTGATGGCGCGGCGGACGCGTTCATCCTCGCGCTCCGCGCGGCGCTGCAGCAGGGCGGCGGCACCGAGGCCGAGCGCAGCGGCCAGCAGCGTCAGAGGGGCGGCCCAGCGGGGAAGGGCCGCGCCCGCGATCCACAGCGCGGCCGCGGCGACGCCCGACATCCCCGCGGCGCCGGCGAGCGCGGCGGAACCCAGGCGTCCGCCGGGGCTGCGCCGCGCGATCTTCATCCCCCGGAGGGGCACGTCAGCCCTGCCCGTACAGCACGGCGCCCACCGCGGCGCGAGTTGACACGCCCAGCTTTCCCAGCACCTGCTCCACGTGGTTGCGCGCGGTGAAGTAGCTGACGGACAGCTGCTTGGCGATTTCGGCGTTGCTGTAGCCTTCGCCCAGCAGGCGGGTGACGGAAATCTGCCGCGCCGTCAGCCCGAACGTTTCGCGCAGGGCGTCGTCGTCCAGCGCGGCGGCGCGCGGCGCGTCTCCCGCCACGGCCGCGACCGGCGCGGGCTTGTTGGCGCGGCGCAGAAGGGCGGAGATGCGCGCCAGCAGTTCCATCACGCTGAACGGCTTGGTGACGTAGTCGTCGGCGCCCAGGCGAAAGCCCTGCAGCTTGTCGGCCTCCAGGCTGCGCGCGGAAAGGATGAGGACGGGACAGGTGCTGCCGCGCTCGCGAAGGTCCTGCAGCACGGTGTAGCCGTCGCGGTCCGGCAGGCCAAGGTCCAGGACGATCAGGTCGGGATGGTCGCTGGTGGCGAGCGCCAGGGCGTGTGCGCCCTTCATGGCCAGCGACACCTCGTAGCCGTCCATCTCCAGGTTGCGCTGCAGCCCTTCGGCGAGGTCGGGGCTGTCCTCGACGAGCAGGATCCGGTGCATGGGTCAGTGGCTCGCGTGTGGGGACCGGCGTGTGGGACGCCGGTTCGTCAGGGGGCGAAGGTACGGCTTGGGGCGGGGTGAGGCATGGGTCGCGTGACCCAGACGGGATGGGAAGTGCGTGAGTGCGGGGTGCGTGAGTGCGTGAGTGCGAGGGACGGAAGTACGAAAGTACGGGGAGAGGCGGAAGGCTTGGTGTGTGTCGGGAAGTTTGCGGCGGCGCGGAGTCTGTTGAGCGAATGAATCCGCCGCTCAAACAGCGGGAACCCCCGACACGGCGCTATTCGCGCGCCGTTCGGGGCTTCAACTGCCATCCGGAACACGGCACGTCGGAGACGCGCCGCAGCACGCGGATTCTGCGCGTTTCCACCTGCGAATCCATCCGCTCCTGAACCGGCGGACGCGCAATGCTCCGCGCTTCGTACGGCACTCTCCTCCACAGTCCGCGAAGGCGGACTTCGCGCCGTTGTTGCCGCGACTTCAACGCTTGGTGTGAGTTTCGGGATACATTCGGTGCGCTCGGTGTACACTTGGGCGGTCCTTTAGCCCGAGAAT
>NZ_JACHIA010000043.1 GCF_014202995.1 Longimicrobium terrae | reverse complement strand
CGCCTGAGCGCGCCGCACATCGGGCAGTTCCCCGAACACTTCATAAAGAGTCATGCCTGCGTAGTAACCCATTCTCCCTGTATGAAACAGCCCTGCCCCCGACCCCTCCCCGTGCAAACTGCGCACGGAGAGGGGAGAACTGCGGATCGCTGCGCTTCGGGAGGTGCCGGTGCATTCGGACAGGCCCCCTCTCCCCGGCCCTCTCCCCCGCTCCGCGGGAGAAAGGGAGACCTCAGCGCCGCCGCCAGCGTCGTCACGGATGCCGCCGCTCGGAGCTTCGTCTACGCTCGTGACCGATCGCGGCGCTCTTCACCGCCCCACCACCCGCCGCACCGCACCATGTCATCCTGAGGAGGCGCCGCCCGAAGTCTCTGCCGCACGGATACTTGGCGCCGACGAAGGATCTACTTTCCCCGAGCCAACCGTCCCGCGCGAGCCGAGCCCGCCCCCCCTTGCAGTTGAAGCCCCGCACCGGACGCGCCAGCGGCTGGTGTCGGGGGTTTCGGCTGTCTGAGCGGCGGATTCATTCGCTCAACAGTGTCCGCGTCTGCTCGATACTACGCCCACCGCGCCGCCCGATCCGCCCGGACCAACCTCCCCCAGTCTTTTTTGGGGGAGGTGGGCGAGTAGTACGAGCCCGGTGGGGGCCGTCGCGAACCCTACCGCGCGCCCAGCCGCTCCAGCATCTCCCAGAACCCGGGAAAGCTCACGTCCACCACCGCGCGGTCGTCCACCTGGATGTCGTTCTCCGGCCGCATCCCCAGCACACCAAAGGCCATCGCGATCCGGTGATCGTGGAACGCACGGATGCCGCCACGCAGCGGGCGATCCGATCCGCGCACCACGATCCCGTCCTCCAGTTCCTCCGCCTCGGCGCCGATGGCCCGCAGGTTCTGCGCGAGCGCCGCGATACGGTCCGTTTCCTTTACGCGAAGCTCACCCGCCCCGGTGATGCGCGTTTCCCCCTGCGCGCGCGCGGCGAGCACGGCCAGCATGGGGATCTCGTCGATGGCGGCCGGCACTTCCGCGCCGCCGACGTCGATGCCCCGCAGCGGCGCGGGCGCGACGAGAAGGTCCGCGACGGGTTCGCCGCCGGCCAGACGCTCGTTCTCAAAGCGGATGCTGGCGCCCATCCGCTCCACAAGGCGAAAGAAGCCGGTGCGCGTGGGATTCACGCAGACGTTGCGGATGCGCAGTTCGCCCTCATCCGCCAGCAGCGCCAGCGCAACCAGGAACGCCGCGGACGACGGATCGCCGGGAACCGCCATGTCCAGCGGCGGAAGCGCGCGCCCGCTCGGCGTCAGGCGGAGGTTGACGGCGTCTCCGGTTTCCGACGTCTCCACGCGCTCGCCCAGCGCGGTCAGCATCCGCTCCGTGTGATCGCGCGACAGGCCGGGCTCGGTGACGGATACAGGCACGCCCGCGCCCAGCCCGCCCAGCAGCACCGCGCTCTTGATCTGCGCGCTCGCCTTGGGTGATCGATAATCGATCCCGTTCAGCGGGCCGCCGATGACCTCGATCGGCAGGCGGTCGGGCGCGCCGTGCTCACGGAAGCGAGCGCCCATCGCGGCGAGCGGGTCGGTGATGCGCCGCATGGGCCGGCCGCGAAGCGATCCATCTCCCGTCAGCGTCGCGCTGAACGGACGGCTGGCGAGCAGGCCCATCATCAACCGCGACGTGGTGCCGCTGTTGCCGCAGTCCAGGGCTTCCACCGGCGCCGTCCACGCGGCGATTCCCCGCCCCGCCACGCGGATCTCCGAGCCGTCCGCGGGAAGCACCGGCACGCCGCACCCCAGCGCGCGCAGCACGGACGCGGTGCTCTGGCAGTCCGCGCCCGGCAGCAGCCCGCGCAGCCGGCTCTCGCCCTCCGCCGCGGCGGCGAACATGAGCGCGCGGTGCGTGATGGACTTGTCGCCCGGAACGGTGACGTCGCCGGAAACGTGCAGCTTCATGATCGATGGACGCGAGGTTGGATCAGGGGCGAAACGCCAACCTACCCGGCCCGCCCCGCGCCCCGCAACGGCTCCTCCGCATCCATTGCCGGTGATCCAAGCGCGGCGGCTACGCGGGATTTGATCGCACGTGGCGGGATGTGGACGCCCGAGTGCTTCCCGTTCCGCCATCCGCCGCTTCAGCACGCGCGCATCGTCCTTCCACGAGCGCCGCGCCCAGCGATGCCCGTTGCGCTCAAAGTCCAACTGGCGCCGCACGGCATCGGACTCCAGCCAGAAATCGTATCGCCGCTTCCAGAGGTTAGTGCGCCGGGCCCGCCGCGGCGGCCGCGATGCAGATGATAACGATGGATTCAGCAACGGATTCCCGGATGATCCACGGAAGAAAGAGGACGGGAAAGAGCGGCGGCACGAGCCAGAAAAAGACAAACCACCACGCCCAGCAGGCGAACCGGTAGAACTCGTACGCGATCCAGAATGCCAGTACGCCGTACCCGATCCCGAATATGGCAAAGGCTATCCATTCGGAGTAGTGATACGTGATCGCGGCTGCGGGAGCGGACAGTGCGGACGCTGTTCCCACAGCGCAGAACAAGGCGATGATGAGCCACCCCATCGGCCCGTGCTCGGGATAGGTGAGCGCATGCAGCGGCAGGGGCGCACCGTTGCCGGCAGCGCGCGCGGGCAGCGTTTTCAATTGGATCACCGAGGTTGATACGGCGGATGGTGGACGCGTCGGTCAGACGCATTCAGCGGGCCGCGAACGCCTGTGTCGGGAGGTGGGATGCGGAGAAAGCATGGCGCCGATCGGAACCCGACACAGGCGATGGAAACGCACCGGATGGATGACGGCGAGGGCCCGGCCGCGGGTTGCGGCCGGGCCCTCGATTGCCGCCATGGGACGCACCGACTACGGTTCGACGCCCGCCAGGTGCTCCCGCGCGAACTCCAGCCCGTAGAGTGTCAGATAGGGTTCGATGCGCTGCACCGTGCGGCAGTGCGGGCCAATCAGCTCCGCCAAGCCGCCGGTGGCGACCACGAGCAGGTTGTCGCTCCCCCACTCCTCGCGAATGCGCGTCACGGTGCCGTCGATGGCGTCCACCGCGCCGTAGAAGATGCCGCTCTGGATGCACGCGTCCGTCCGCCGCCCGATCACGCGCTGCGGCGGAACGAGTTCCACGCGCGGCAGCTTGGCGGTGCGGTCCGTCAGGCTGGACGCGGCCGTCTTCACCCCCGGCGAAATCACCCCGCCGATGAACACGCCGTCACGGGTGATGCAGTCGAACGTGGTCGCCGTGCCCAGGTCTACCACCACGGTGTCGGTGCCGAACATCCGCTGGGCGGCGAGCGTGTTGACGATGCGGTCGGCGCCCACGGTCAGCGGCTCGTCCACGTCCAGCGTGATGGGCAGCGGCGTGCGCGCGTTTACGTCGATGGCGGAAACCGCGAGGTAGCGGCGGCAGGCGTCGCGCAGAACCGTCGTCATCGCCGGCACCACGGAGCCGATGGTGGCCGCGCGTACGGGGGACGATCCAACCCCCGACGCGGACAGCAGCTGCACCAGGATGAGGCCGTATTCGTCCGCGGTGCGGCGGGAGTCGGTGCTCACGCGCCAGTGCCCGCGCAGTTCCGAATCCTGGAACCACCCGATGACGGTTTCGGTGTTGCCGACGTCGAAAACGAGATCCATAGGGAAGGAAGTGCGTGAGTGCTGTGTGCGGGGTGCGTGAGTGCGACGGCACGGGGCGTGGCGCGTTCCGGAAGCATCATGCGCACGGCCAGCCGCGCGCTGGTTCAGCCGTGTGAGACGTATGTCCAGCCAGCCACGCCAAGCGTGCGCCGGTGCATTCCCGTCAGGCGTGCGCAGATCCAACCGCGCCAAGTGTGCGCCGCTTCAATCGCACGAGATGGGCGCGTGGATTCGCCACGGGTTCCTCCGCCCCTCCGCCAAAGGCGTCATCCTGAGGAGGCGCCGGACGCATTCTCCGCCCCGCCGTACTCTGGCGCCTGCTAAGGATCTACTCCCCGCGAGAACGGGCGTGCGTTACGCGACACTGGCTCGGCGGATGGTAGATCCTTCGGTCGCGCCCGGCCTTCGCGGGTCAGAAAGAGCGGTACACGCTCCCTCAGGATGGCATGAGGTGGGCGGCGTAGTGCGTTGCGGAAACGCAACTTGCACGTGCCGCAATCAAGCGGAATCGCGGCGCGGACGAGACGACGCGAGCGCGCGCCGATGCTTCCGCCCCAGTCCGCGAAGGCGGACTTTGCGCCGTTGTTGCCGCGACTTCAACGCTTGGTGTGAGTTTCGGGATACATTCGGTGCGCTCGGTGTACACTTGGGCGGTCCTTT
>NZ_JACHIA010000042.1 GCF_014202995.1 Longimicrobium terrae | reverse complement strand
TTGATCAACAGGCAGCTAGGACGACAGCCGCTCGCTTTTGCCGATCTGCTCGGCTGGTGAGAAACTCACACCAAGCGTTTCAGTCGCCCCAGCCTACCGCGCCATCCACCCGCCGTCGACCACGAGGACGTGGCCGTTCACGTAGTCGCTGGCGCGAGAGGCCAGGAACACCGCGGCGCCCGCCATGTCCTCCGACTCGCCCCAGCGCCCCGCCGGGATGCGCGCGGAAATGTCGCGCGAGCGCTCCGGATCGTCCTGCAGGCGCTGCGTGTTGTCCGTGCGGAAGTAGCCGGGCGCGATGGCGTTCACCTGCACGCCGTGCTTCGCCCACTCGTTCGCCAGCGCGCGCGTGAGGCCGGCGACGGCGTGTTTGCTCGCGGTGTAGGCGGGAACCGTGATTCCGCCGCTGAACGACAGGAGCGAGGCGATGTTGATGATCTTTCCCGAACCGCGCTCGATCATCCCCGCACCCAGCCGCTGGCTGAGCAGAAAGACGGAATCCAGGTTGGTGCGCAGCACCGCGTCCCACGCTTCCATAGGATACTCCGCCGCGGGGTGGCGGCGAATGGTGCCGCCGTTGTTGATCAGGATGTCGATGCGCCCCGCCTGCGATACCGCGTCGTCCGCCATCGCCAGCACGGCGTCGCGGTCCGCCAGGTCCGCCTCCACCTGCCACGCCTGCCGCCCGGCCGCGCGGATCGCCGCCGCGGTCTCGTCCGTGCCGCCGCGCTGGCTGCTCGCGCAGACGACGTCCGCGCCCGCCTCGGCCAGCGCCACGGCCATCGCACGGCCCAGCCCGCGGCTGGCGCCGGTGACCATCGCGCGCCGGCCCTCCAGGGAAAACAGCCCGCTCATCATCCGTCCCGGTTCAGAATGTATTCACGCGCGGATCGGCATCCGCGACCATCCCGCATCCGCCACCGTCCGCACATCGCGATCGGGCACAGAGCGTATCGCCCGCGCCTCCCGAGCCACACCGATTCCGCCATCGGTGCGGCTCAGCGCCCCAGTTCCAGCGCGGCCAGGATGAGCGGGCCCACGCCCTTGTAGTCATCCGTCACCACCGGCTCGGTGACGTAGTAGCCAAAGGTGCCGTCGCGCGGAGAGCCGTCGCGGCGCGGGTTGCCGCCCAGCCCGGACACCTGCACCACGTTGATGAGCGACACGGTGCCGTCCGGGTTTTCGCGCACCAGGTTGGAGAGCAGCCCGTTGAAGCCGCGCTCGCCCACGGCGCGGAAGCGCGCGTCCACGTAGCCCAGCCGCGCGGCGCGGCTCAGCGCGTACGCGAACATGGACGAGGCGCTTCCTTCCAGATAGTTGCCGTCACGGTTGGGCTCATCCAGCACGTCCCACCACAGCCCGGTGACCGGGTCCTGCACCCGGGCGACCGCGTCCGCTGCGTCGGCCAGCGTGGCCAGGAGGGCGGGGCGGTCCGGGTGATCCGCGGGGAACTGCTCCAGCGTTTCCACCAGGCCCACCAGGTACCAGCCCATCGCGCGCCCCCAGAAGCCGGGCGACACGCCGGTGGCGGAATCTGCCCAGGGCTGCGCGCGCGCCGCATCCCATCCGTGGTACATCAGCCCCGTGCGCGGATCGCGCGTGTGCCGGGCGACGAGCAGAAACTGCCGCGCGATGTCGTCAAAGGCGGCGGGCTCGTTGAACGTCTTCGCATACCGCGCGTAGAACGGCTGTGCCATGTACAGGCCATCCAGCCACATCTGCTGCGGATAGATCTGCTTGTGCCACAGCCCGCCCTCCGCCGTGCGCGGATGTGACCGCAACTGGGAGTGCAGCGAATCCAGCGCCGCCCGGTAGCGCGGGTCGCGCGTCTGCTCCAGCAGGCGGAAAAGGAGGCGGCCCTGCGCGATCTCGTCCAGGTTGTACTCGGACTTGTCGAAACCTTCGATGGATCCGTCCGGCTTGATCCAGCGGTCCATGTTGGTCCGCACGTAGTCCAGCATGGTGCGGTCGCGCTTCTCCATCCCCACGCGCTCGATGGCGGTGAGGATGACGCCCTGCGTGTAGTCCCACCGCCTGTGCGTCTGCGGGTTGCGCCGCATGACGGACTCGGAGATGCGCACGGACCACGGCCGGCCGTCGGACGAGCGGCGCGCGCGCGGTGGCGCATGGGGGATGGGAAGCGGCGCGTCTCCCGCCTGCCGCGTGCCTTCGCCCAGCTGGATGGAGGCGGGCAGGTGCACCACCTGCGCGTGCGCGGCCGGCGCGGCAAGGGACAACGTCAGGGCGATGACGGCGATCGGGCGCTTGTGGATGGTGGTCATCGGATGCTCATCGTCGGTTCATCGGACACGGTTGCTGCGCCTTCCAGTTTCGATGCTGATCCAGGGCTTGGGATCGGTGTGCTCCGGCCGGCCCGGCGCGGCGGCGGGCTGCCCTCTCCCCCCGGCCCCCTCTCCCGCAAGCGGGAGAGGGGGAGACCTCAGCGTGGGGGATGGTTCGGCGCGCGTCCGCGGCTTTCACCCGGCGGTTGAAACCGCGCCTCGACAGACACGAAGTCAGCTTTCGCGGACTGGGCGCCGGCTCTGCTCATGTCCCCGGACTGCTGAAGCCCCGAACATCGCGCGAAGCGCGGTGTGTCGGGGGTTCCCGCTGTTCGAGCGGCGGATTCATTCGCTCAACAGAACCCGCTCACGCCCTGAACTCCGCTTCCCGCGCCCAACTCTCCGTCCAGCCCAACCCTCCCCCAGTCTTTTTTGGGGGAGGGTGGGCGAGTAATGCGAGCCCGGGTGGGGGCCGCCGTGAAGCCCGCACTCACGCGCCGGTTTCTGCCTCGCCGTTCAGTTGCGCGCCGGAGCCTGGGCCGGCGGGCGCATGTCGCTTTCGCGCACCTCGCCGGTGGGGCGCACCTCGTGGCTGGTGGCGGTCGCGGGCTGGCCGTTGATGCTCACTCCGCGCATCTCCAGCCGCTGCACACCATCCGTCACGTTGCCGCGCTCCACCCCGTTGAACCGGCAGTCGATGATCCGCACGTCGCTGATCTCCGACTTCGGGTACGCGCGCATGTACAGCGCGTATTTGCTCTTGCCGCTCGTTACGCGCAGCATTTCCACGTTGCGGATCACGGGGACGAACGGCCCGCTCTGCCCTTCTTCATAGAACAGGTCCATCGACAGCACCGAATCCGCCACCTGCCCCACGGTCACGTCGCGCATGTAGATGTTCTCCAGCACGCCGCCGCGCATCGCGTTGTTCTTGAAGCGCAGCGCCCGCTCCAGCTCCGGGCTGTCCATCTGGCACCGCTCCACGAAGACGTTGCGCACGCCGCCGCTGATCTCGCTGCCGATGGTGACGCCGCCGTGCCCTTCCTTCATGCGGCAGTCGCGGATGATGATGTTTTCGCTCGGCACGTTCACGCGCCGTCCGTCCGCGTTGCGCCCCGACTTGATGGCGATGCAGTCGTCGCCCGTGTCGAACAGGCATCCTTCGATCAGCACGTCGGTGCACGATTCCGGATCGCACCCGTCGTTGTTGGGGCCGTGCGTGTTGATCTGCACGCCGCGCACGGTGACGTTGCGGCACAGCACGGGGTGAATCTCCCACATGGGGGAGTTGATGATGGTCACCCCTTCGATCAGCACGTTGCGGCAGCGGTACGGCTGAATGAACTGCGGCCGCAGGTACGAGCCTTCCGCAAAGACGCGCTGTTCGACCGGCGTGCCCGCCTCCACCATTTCGCCCAGGCGGTTGCGCGCGGCGACCTGGTTGGGGAGCGGAGCGTTGCGGCCGCCCTTCCACGGCCACCAGTGCGTGGCGTCGGCCTGCCCGTCCAGCGTGCCCGGGCCGGTGACGGCCACGTTTTCCTGCTCCCACGCGTAGATCAGCGGCGAGTAGCCCATCATCTCCATCCCCTCCCAGCGGGTGAAGACGGCGGGCAGATAGTCCGACGGGTTGCGGCTGAAGGCGAGCGTGGCGCCCTGGCTGACGTGCAGGTTGACGTTGCTGCGCAGGTGGATGGGCCCCGTCAGAAAGCGTCCCGCGGGAACGACGACGCGGCCGCCGCCCGCCTCGTGGCAGGCCGCGACCGCGCGGCGGATGACCGCCGTGTTGTCCGTTTCGCCGCCCGCGACGGCGCCGTAGCGCGTGATGTCGAAGTCGCGGTTGGGAAAGGCGGGCGGGACGATGCGGGCGAGGATGCCCGGAACCATGTCCCATCCCGCCAGCTGCGACATGGAGGGACGCGCCGCGCCGCCCAGCAGGCCGGCGCATCCGCCGCCGAGGGGAACGACGGCCGCGGCCAGTGCGAACGTACGAACGAAGTCGCGGCGTGAGATCTCGTCGGGACGCATCTCTTCCTCGTGAAGCGGGGTTGCGGGCCGGGCGCGTGAATGACCGCGCCCGGGTGGTCGTCAAAGGGCCGGAGGGGCTTAGCCGGCCGTGCTTCTGTCGTGCGCGCCCTGCCAACGTCGCGCGAGGCGGGCGTTCCCTCGCGGCGCTCCGTGCCGCTGCCGCGCCCGGGCTCCGGCGTGGCGGACGGTAGATCCTTCGGCCCGCGACGGACGGTGCGCGGGCCGGTCCAGTGCGCCTGGGCCTCAGGATGACGCCGACGGCGCCGATGCGTCGCGTCTGTTGCCGTCCGCGCGTCGAGAGGCGTAAACGCGTCCGGTGTGATGCCGTCCGTGCGCCGAGAGGCGTCATCCTGAGGGAGCGCGCGGCGCGCCATCCGGCGCGACGAGTCATGCGCGACCGAAGGATCTACCTGTCCAGCCTCGTATGATTATGTGGATGCGCGCCTGAGCCGTATCTTGTCTGCGCAGGCCTGGTTGCTCCTCCGATTCACCC
>NZ_JACHIA010000041.1 GCF_014202995.1 Longimicrobium terrae | reverse complement strand
CGTTCCTCTCCCCCCAATCTACCCTCGCTATCATCCGCCCGCAGTCCCTCAACGGGTTTATCAGACAGGCTCTTGAGCGGCGGATTCATTCGCTCTCGCACGGGTTGGTGGGCCGGTGGTGACGGGCCGGCACTGCGCACAACGAACAGCGGGCCCCGGCAAACTGCCGGGGCCCGCTTTGATGATCAATCCATCCGCCGATCAAAGGCGGATTGGCTCAGCAGCAGCCGGTGCGCGGAACGGTCACACACTGCACGCTGGTGTCGCATCCGCCCTGCGGGCTGGTGCGCGAACAGGTGCTGATGTCACCGGTGCAGATCCATTCCGTTTCCGGCTGGGGCTGCTTGGCCTCCTCGGAGAAGAACGAGGTGACGGTCAGGTCTTCAAGCTTGATGGCGGCCATGAGTTGCTCCTTGTGCATGGAATCCCAGAGAGAGTCTCTGGTATTTAGCGACACAATACGCAATCCGTGTTCCCGCGCAACTCTGGAATCCACCTCGCGGAGAAATCGTGACAATCGCACGGTGGCAACGTTGGACGCCTACCGCACGTATCCCCGGACCCGGCGGTGGTTCGGATCACGTACAGTGGTTTCGCGCCATCGCGGGGAAAGCCCCTCCAACTCAGGGCGGAGGGGCTTTCATCGATCATGACCACCGTGCCCTTCATCCAGTCAGGACGACCGTCCATCCGCCCGCTCGAGCCGCTGCACCGCATCAAGCGCGAACTGGATGGCGCCGTCGATGTATTCGGCCTGGGGAATGCGGCTGTCCAGGCGGTTGGCCAGAATGGTCGATACCACGCCGTGCAGCAGCGCCCACACCACGTGCGCCTGAATGCGCGCCTCCGCGGGGCCGGCCAGCGCGCCGGGGGCCGTCTCCTGCACCAACTGCGACAGCACATCCATCGAACGAGTGGCGCGGCGGAACAGCTCCCGGGGAAAGCGCTCCAGTGCGCGCGGGTGCTGCAGGTACATGATCTCGTAGAACTCCGGGTTGGCCAGACCGAAGCTCACGTACTCGCGGCAGTGCAGTTCCAGCCTATGCGGCGGCGTTCCGGGCGCCTGGGCGGCCTGCACCACCACCTCGTACCAGCGCTGAAATCCCTCGTCGATCAGGGCGTGCACCAGCTGGTCCTTGCTGGCGAAGTGCTCGTAGATGCTGCTGACGCTGCACCCCACCTGCCGCGCGATCTTTCGCATGGACAGGTTCTCATAGCCATCGCGCACCAGCAGAGTGCGCGCGGTTTCGAGCGTGGAGGCGCGCAGGCCGTTTTCAGTCCAGGGCTGCATGGGCGGCGCAAAAGGAGCCGGGCGCGGCGCATTCCGGCCCCCGACCAATGTCCCGGCGCTCCGGAACGTTGTCAACCGGCGCCGGGCGGGGTCGCACGCCTGCCCGGCGTCTTTCAGGTTGCTGGCCGAACGTCGTTCGGCAAGGCGCTTGCACCGGCCCCGTCCCGTCGCGACCGAACCCGCCCGCACCCGGAGAAACGCACGTGTCCAAGGAGTCCACCCGCCGCCCGCCCTCGCTGGATCCCGATTTCTACGGCTACTTCGGCACGCTGACGCCGGAGGAGAACGAGACGCGGCTCAAGGTGCGCGAACTGATGGAGCGGGTGGTGGCGCCCGTGGTGAACGACCATTGGCAGCGGGAAGCGTTCGTGCAGCCATTGCGCGCCGAGATCGCCAAGCTGAATCTGCTGGACCGCTGGTACCGCGACGAGCCGGGCCCGCCGCCGGTGGCGCGCGCCGTCATCAGCATGGAGATGGCGCGGGTGGATCCGGGGTCGGCCTCGTTCTTTGGCGTGCACGCCGGGCTGTGCATGGGCTCCATCGCGCTCTGCGGATCGGTGGCGCAAAAGGAGGAGTGGCTCCCCGCGCTGCGGCGGTGGGAGCGCGTGGGCGCGTTCGGGCTTACGGAGCCGGAGGTGGGCTCGGGAACGGCGGGCGGCCTCACCATGCGCTGCCGGCGGGATGGCGACGGGTGGGTGCTGGACGGGCAGAAGAAGTGGATCGGCAACTCCACCTTTGCCGACGTGGTGGTGATCTGGGCGCGCGGCGAGCAGCCCGGCGCCGTGCACGGATTCCTGGTGCGGACGGAGAATCCGGACTACCGCGTGGAAAAGATCACCGGCAAGATCGCCCAGCGTACCGTGCAGAGCGGGCTGATCACGCTGGAGGGATGCCGCGTGCCGGAAAGCGACCGGCTCCCGGAGGCGAACACCTTTTCCGACGTCGGGCGGATTCTTCGCGTGGGGCGGGCGGGGGTGTCGTGGCAGGCGGTGGGGTGCGCGATCGGCGCGTACGAGCACGCGCTGGCGTACGCGCGCACCCGCGAGCAGTTCGGCCGGCCCATCGCGGGATTCCAGCTGATTCAGCAGAAGCTGGTGCTGATGCTGGGCAACATCACGGCGATGCTGGGCCTGGCGCTGCGCGTGACGCGGATGCAGGAGGATGGCACGCAGCGCGACGAGCACAGCGCGCTGGCCAAGCAGTTCTGCGCGGCGAAGTGCCGCGAGACGGTGGCGCTTGCCCGCGACCTGATGGGCGGAAACGGCATTCTGCTGGAGCACGGCGCCGCGCGCCTGTTCGCCGACGCGGAGGCCATCTACTCGTACGAGGGGACCAACGAGATGAACACGCTGATCGTGGGCCGCGCCATCACCGGCCACAGCGCGTTCGTGTAGAGCGCGGGCTCCAGGGCGGCCCCCACCCGGGCCGGCACCACCGGCCCACCCTCCCCCGAAAAAGACCGGGGGAGGGTTGGGGCGGGTGAGAACTCGTAGCAAGAGGCGAAGCTGGGTGTGGCCGCGAGTCTCTTGAGCGAATGAATCCGCCGCTCCAACAGCGGGAACCCCCGACTCGCGGCCGCTGCCGCGTCCACGATCAGGGCTTCAACTGCGTAGGGGATTGCCAGCGGGGGTGGCGTCCCAGTCCGCGCAGGCGGACTTCGTGTCTTTCGAGGCGCGGTTTCAACCGCCGGACGGAACCCGCCACCCCGCTACGAACTTTCCCCCGCACGACACTGGTGTGTGCTCCCTCTCCCACATCTGTTCGTGGGAGAGGGTCGTCGTGCGCAGCACGCGGGGTGAGGGCCCCCGCCCGCGGCCGCGCCACCGTCTGCATCACCTCCGCACCCTTCTCCCAGTGCCGTTCCCGCACCGTCCTCCCGCACCGCCATCACCCCGTCATCACCCCGCCGCGGCTTCCTCCGGCACGCGCGGCACCTGGATCAGCCCCGCAATCACCGCCTGCCGCAGCGTCTCCACCTGATTGTAGACCGCCGGGGGGATCAGCGCCCGGTTCCGCTCATCGTAAATCCATCCCAATGCCCCATCCGCCAGCCCCTGCGAGATCAGTCCCGCCCGGAACGCACCTTCCGACTCCTGCTTCACCAGCCCCTGCACCGACACGCCCAGGTTCTTGGTGATGGACGTCAGCACGCGGCCGGGCGCCTGGTCGTACTGGTCCACGTCCACCCCGATCACCCACCGCCCGCTCTCCCGCGCGGCGCGGAACACACCCGTCCCCGTACCGCCGGCGGCGTGAAAGATGACGTCCACCCCGCCCGCGTACTGGGCCGCGGCCAGCGCCAGCCCGCGCGCCGGGTCGCTGAACGCCGCGGGCGTCGTTCCCGCGTAGCTCACCACCACGCGGCAGGCCGGGCACACGCGCCGCACCCCCGCCGCGTACCCCGCCTCGAACTGGCGGATCACCGGCGCGTCCATCCCGCCCACGAAGCCCACGCGGCCGGTCTTCGACATCAGTCCCGCCAGCGCGCCGGCCAGAAAGGCGCCTTCTTCCGAGCGGTAGGTGATGCCGGCCAGGTTGGGCGGCGTGGGCATGGCGCGGCCCAGCGAATCCGTCACCGGCGAATAGTCCAGCACGGCGAAGTCGGTGTTGGGATGCTGGTTGGCCAGCGCAAACGCGGGCGCGCTCGCCATGAAGCTGATCCCCACCACCAGATCGCGTTCCTCCTGCGCGTAGCGGCCCAGCGCGGCGGGGCTCGTCTCGTCCCCCCCGCTCTCGCTCACGGCCGTGTCGGCGCCCAGCGTGCGCGCGGCCTCCGCCAGCCCGGCGATGGCCGCGTCGTTGAATCCGCCGTCCCCCCGGCCCCCGCTGCTCAGCACGAGGCCGACCCGGACGCGCTTCTTTGCAACCTTGGTCCCCCCATCCCACGCGCACGCGGCCAGCGCCAGAAGGAGGACGGCCACCGCGCCGCGGCGCATCCGTTCAGCGGTCATGGTGCCCCCGGATGCGAAAGAAGCTCACCAGCGCCTGCAGCTGGTCCGCCTCGGCCGCCAGCTTTTCGGCGGTGGAGGACAGTTCCTGCGACGCGGCCACGTTGTTCTGGGTGATCTGGTCCATCTCAACCGTCCGTTCTCCCACCCCCGCCAGCTGTTCCGACTGGCGCGTGCTGGATTCGGCCACTTCTTCCATCAGGGCGGCCGCTTCGCGGATGACGGGCTCCAGCGCCGTCATCAGCCCCGCGCTGCGGTCCGCCACGCCGCTGCTGCTGGCCGCGATGGCGCCGATTTCCCGCGCCGCTTCCTGGCTGCGCTCCGCCAGCGTGCGCACCTCTGCCGCCACCACGGAAAAGCCGCGTCCGTGCTCGCCCGCGCGCGCCGCCTCGATGGCCGCGTTCAGCGCCAGCAGGTTGGTCTGGTCCGCCAGGTAGTGGATGACGGAAATGCGGCGGGTGATGGCGTTCATCGCCTCCACCGTCTCCACCGCGGCGGCGGCGCCCCGCTCCGCGTGCCCGGCGCCGCGCAGCACGACAGCGCGCATGTCGCGGCTGCGGGTGGCGCTTCCCTGCGCCACGGCGTTCACCTCCGACAGCGCCTCGGTGGTTTCCATCACCGCGTGCGCCTGCTGCGTGGCGGTGGCGGAAAGCTCCTGCGCGCTCGCCGCCAGCTCCGCCGCGCTGGCCGACATGGTGTGCGTCGCGCCGCGGATCTCGTCGATGACGCTGCTGAGGCGCGCCTGCATTCCCGAAAAGGCGCGTCCGAAGCGGTCCTCGTCCGAGCGCGGCTCCACGCGGCGCGTCAGGTCGCCCGCGGCGATCTCGTCGGCCACCTCGGCCATGGAGCGCAGCGAGGTGGTCATGCGCTGGAACGCGTGGCCAAATGTGTCGCGCTCCGACCGCGGATGGACGGGAACGCTCAGGTCGCCCCCCGCGATGCGGTCCGCCGCCTGCGCCATCTCGCGCAGGTACGCCACCATCCCGCGCATGGCCGCCACCAGCCGCCCCAGCTCGTCCGTCCCGCCCGCGTCCGCCTCCACCGTCTCGATGCCGCGGGCCTCCACGCCGTCCACGTCGCCGGCGCTCACCCGCTCGGCCACCTGCACGGCCTCATCCACCTGCGCGGTCACGCTGCCCAGCACCTCGCGGCTGATGCGCCACAGCAGCCACCCCGCCGCCGCCGCCACGGCGAGGACAAAGAGGAGCGTGCCGATCCCCATCCACCGCGACGCGCGGAACACCTGGGCGATGTCGGCCTCGCGCGCGCTGCGCACCCGGGCGATGCGGGTGCCCAGTTCCGCGCGCCCGGCGGTCATCGCCTGCAGGTCGGCGATCATCTCCGGGCTGCTTTCCCCGCCGATGAAGCGCGACGTGGTGCGGCGCGCGCGCGTGTACCAGGCGTCGAACGCCTCGCCCAGCGACGCCGCCTCGTCCTCGTCCACCGCGCCGATCTCGCCCAGGCCGCGCGCGTCGGCCAGAAAGTGCGAGCGCAGCGTGTCGGTATCCGTAAGCATGGCCGTATCGCGAAGCGCCACGGCGTCGCGGAACTCGCGGTGCACGGCGTCCAGCGTTTCGCTCAGGTCGCGGCTGCGCTGCACGGCGGGCACGTGCAGCGAGCCGATGCGCTCCACCTGGCGCAGGTTGTTGAGCGACGACAGCGCGCCCACAACCAGCACCGTGGCCAACGCCGCGATCGCAAGCCGGGGAAGGAGTTCAATGCGCCCGCGAAAGCCCAGGGCGCCCAGCCGCTCCCGCAGCCGCCTGGGTCCGCCCGCCACCACGCGGCCCAGGGTGTACCAGCCGCCGTTGTTCATGGAATGCCGTTCTCGCGCGGACCGGGGCGTCCGCCGCTGTGCAGTGAAATTTCCCGCCGGGTTGGGGCGGGAAACGATTGGATTGGACGGGCCGCAAAACAAAGAAAGGTCGCTCTGGCGAGCGACCTTGCCGTACGGGGACCGGAGAGCGGATCCGGTCTGCGATGACGGAAGCGAAAGACCGGCGGAGGCCGGAAGCAATCCGCCCCGCCCGCGATCCCGCTCCCGAACGGCGAAAACCGGCCCGCGATCAGGGGCGGATCTCCGCGTGGTGCTTGTGTTTACCGGAGAGTAACGCGCCGCGCGTTCACTGTCCAGTCCCGCCAGCCCGCGGCGTTTTGACGGACCTTGTACATCGGATGAACCTCCATCCCGCGATCCATGTCCCGATCCGGTTCGCGCGGGAGGGAACCGCCGCTCCCGGACCGGCTGGCGGGCCGCGAAGCTCATCATCCGCCCCCACCGCGGCGAGCCGCCGAGACCCCAAAACGTCAGGCTGGCCTGCGTCGACTTTCCCCGCATCGACCCGCAACCTGCCGCGGCCCGCCCCCGCGCCGAACGGCTCCCCCTCTCCCGCGGAGCGGGTGGAGGGGGCTGGGGGGAGGGGGCCCTCTCCGCATGCGCCTCAACCCGGCGAATCAAGCTGAGTTGCAGTTCTCCCCTCTCCGTGCGGCAGTTTGCACGGGGAGGGGCCGGGGGCATACGCGTTAACTTTATCTTGTCGGCGGGGTAGGGGCGGGATATTCTGCTCTGCATGAGAGCTGACCTACTTGCCGAGGAGTGGGGTGTG
>NZ_JACHIA010000040.1 GCF_014202995.1 Longimicrobium terrae | reverse complement strand
CACATTCCCCAGCGTGCGCTCGGCCACAAGACGCCGCGCGAGGCGATGCTCGACTGGTACCAGAAGAGCCCAGGACTCTTCCGTGCCGACCCACATAATCACCCGGGCCTTGACATCCTCTTCGTTCGAGCCAACGTCGCGACATGCACGCCTGTCCGCCGAGCGTCCTCAGCAGGTCCCGTTCTGCGCGATCTTCCTCGTCTACGCCCCCTGGTCGGGCGCACCCCAGCCGCCACCGCCGGGCGTTTCCAGTAGCAGTCGATCGCCGGGGAGCACATCTACGCCATCCACCGGCGCCAGTTCGGCGGATTCGCCACCTGCGCGGATGACGATCTGGCGGCCGGGCGCGCCGGGGTGGCCGCTTTCCATCCCGAACGGGCCTTCCGTGCGATGCTGCGTCAGCACGGAAAGCGACATGGGCGCGAGAAAGGTGAATTCGCGCACGGCCCCGTCGCCGCCGCGGCGCGCGCCCGCGCCACCCGACCCCGCACGGATCGCAAATCGCTCCACGCGAACGGGATAGCGGTGCTCCACCACCTCCGGATCGGTGATCCGGGTGTTGGTCATGTGGCTGTGCGTGGCGTGCGCCCCATCCCACGTGGGACCCGCACCGCATCCGCCACAGACGGTCTCGTAGTACCCGAACCGGTCCGATCCCCACAGCACGTTGTTCATCGTCCCCTGGCTGCAGGCGGACAGGCGCAGCGCGCGGATGAGCGTATCCGTAAGCCGCTGGCTCACTTCCGTGTTGCCGCCCACCACCGCCGGATCGCGTGACGGATCATCCCCGAACGGCGGATTCAGCAGCCCTGCGGGAACCGTGAGCCGCACCGGCCGCATCAACCCCTCGTTCAGCGGCAGGTTCTCGCGCACAAGCAGGCGCAGCACGTAAAGCACCACGCTCCGCACGATTGCGGGCGTGGCGTTCAGGTTTCCGGGATGCGTCGCCGCCGAACCCGTGAAGTCCACCTCCGCCTCGTCACCGCGGATGGTGATGCGCACCTGCAGCGGCGCGCCGTCGTCCAGCCGCTCCCGCGCCTCGTACACGCCGTCCGGCAGGGCCGCCAGCGCCGCGCGGATGCCGCGCTCCGCCCGCTGCTTGAGCGCACTCATGTATCCCGCCACCGCGTCGCGTCCGTGCTCTGCCGCGAGCGCGCGCAGCATCTCCGCGCCCCGATGGTTTGCCGCCACGGCCGCGGCAAGATCCGCCAGGTTGTCGTCCAGCGCGCGCGTGGGATGCGCGCCCGAGGAGAGGACGGCGCGGATGTCGTCCCACCGCGCCTCGCCGCCGCGCACCAAATGCATGGGTCGGATGACGACACCCTCTTCCGCCAGCGTGCGTGCGGCGGGCGGCATGGATCCCGGCCGCGTGCCGCCGATCTCGGCATGGTGCGCGCGGCTGGCCACGTATCCGATCAGCGTGCCATCGCTGTCGTGAACCGGGGTGATAACGGTGACGTCCGGCAGGTGCGATCCGCCGAATCCGGGGTGGTTGGTGACGATGACGTCCCCCGCGTCCATCCGGATCGCGTCACGGACGGAACGGACGCAGAGCCCCATCGCGCCCAGATGGACGGGGATGTGCGGCGCGTTCACCACCAGTTCGCCGTCCGCGTCCAGCAGCGCGCAACTGAAGTCCAAGCGCTCTTTTACGTTGGTGGACAGCGCCGTGCGCCGCAGCATCTCGCCCATTTCGCCGACCAGCGCGCGAAAGCGGGAGATGAAGAGTTCGGCGCGGACGGACTGCGGGGTGGAAGTACGAGAGTGCGAAGGTACGAGAGTACGAAAGTGCGGTTCCTCGCTCGCGGACGCAGCCTCACGGTTGGCGACGTTTGCGGGCTCGTGCCGCAGGACGATGTTGCCTGCCGCGTCGATGCCGGCGGACCATCCTTCCGCGACATAGGTGGCGCTGTGCTGCTCCGCGATCAGCGCGGGACCGGCCAGGTGCGCTCCCGGCTGCAGCGCGGCGCGCTCGTACACGGGCACCTCCGTCCACCCGCCGCCGATCCACGTGCGGCGATGGTCCACGGGCGCGGCGGGGTGCTCAGCCGCATCTTCGGCTGCATCCACCGTGGCGGGAAGGGTGGCGGCGATGACGCGGACGCTCTCGACCTCGATGGGGCGCGTAGCCGGGCGGTGGCCGTAGATGGATGTGTAGCGGTCTTCGAACGCCACGCGCGGATCGGCGCCGGCCTCCACGTCAATCTGCAGCGTCGCGTCCTGTCCGGCATAGCGCAGATTGGCGATCAGTCGGCGGACGTGGATCTGCTCCGCGGGCACGCCCTCCCGCGCCACGGCCGCCGTTGCTTCGGCCGCCAGGGTCGCGAAGAGAGATTCCAGTTCGCCGCCGGCCTCGTCCAGCGGGCGCAGCACCTGGCGCTCGGCGAACCGCTCCAGCGCCGCGTGCCCGATGCCCAGCGCGCTCAGCAGCCCCGCGTCCGCGGGGACGATGACCGTGCGCATCCCCAGCCGCGCGGCCACCCCGCATCCGTGCTGCGCGCCCGCCCCGCCGAACGCGACCAGGGCGTACTCCGCCGGATCGTAGCCGCGTCGCAGGGAGATGCCGCGAATCGCGTCCGCCATCCGTTCATCCGCAATCTCCAGCAGCCCCGCCGCCAGCGCCTCGCGCCCGATCGCCTCGCCCGTGATCTCGTGCACGCGCGCGGCCAGCCGGTCCGCGGCGGCACGCGCGGGCTCCGCGTCCACGGGAATGGCGAAGCGCGACGGGTCCAGCCGGCCGAGCAGGAGATTGCAGTCCGTGACGGTAAGTGGACCGCCCGCGCCATAGCACGCCGGCCCCGGGGACGCGCCCGCGCTCTCCGGCCCCACGCGCAGCCCCTGCGCATCCACCGCGCAGATGGAGCCGCCGCCCGCCGCCACGCTCTCGATGGCCAGCGCCGGCGCGACGATCCGCGCGCCCGCGACCTCGTGCTCCCACACGTACTCGAAGTCGCCGTCCACGCGCGCCACGTCCGTGCTGGTGCCGCCCATGTCAAAGGCGATCACCCGCTCGCGGCCGGACCGCCGACCGGCCAGCGCCGCACCTACGACGCCACCGGCAGGACCGCTGAGCAGCGAGTCCTTGGCGCGGAAATCCTCCGGGCGGACGAGCCCGCCGGCGCTGGTCATTACGTGCAGCCGCCCGCCGCCCAGCGCGCCGCGAACCCCGTCCAGGTAGCCGCCGATCACCGGCCCCAGGTACGCGTCCACCACCGCCGTTTCCGTCCGCGCCAGCAGCCCGATGCTCGCGGCGAGCTCCGCGGAAGCCGCCACGTGCGCGAATCCCGCCTCGCGCAGCGCGTCCGCCACGGCGCGCTCGTGCGCGGGATCGCGAAAGGCGTGCATCAGCGCGACCGCCGCGGAGCGCACGCCCTGGCCCACAAGGCGCGAGGCATGTGCTCGCACGGACGCGAGATCCAGCGGGATGAGAACCGATCCGTCCGCCGCCAGCCGCTCATCCACTTCCACGGCGGTGTCGTAAAGCGGATCGGGACGGCGCACGTCCAGCGCGAACAGTTCCGGCCGCTGCTGCGTGCCGATGCGCGACAGATCGCCGAAGCCGCGGGTGATGAACAGCGCCGTGCGCGCGCCACGCCGCTCCAGCAGGGCGTTGGTCCCGCGCGTCGTCGCCAGCCGCATCGCCAGCGGAGGAAGCGCATCGCCCGACGCGGTTCCCGTCACCAGCCGCGCGGCCAGGATGGGCGCCTCCTCCGCCGAGCGGATTTCGATGGACACGCCCGGCGCCGCGCCGTCCAGCGCGCGGTTCAGCCGCATCTCGCCCGTGGCCGGATCGTATGACGCCACCCGTGCGCCCTCATCCACCGAACCGACGCGTCGTACCTGCAGCCCGTCCACCACGCCCGGCACGGCGCCCCACTCTTCGCGGATCCGCAGGCAGTCCGGCGCTTCGACGGCCATGATGGTGGCCCGCAGCGCGCTGCTGCTGAGCACCTTCGCGCGGCGCTGCACCCCGGCCGGGTCCAGCGCCAGGCAGTCGGTAAACGTGCCGCCGGTGTCAATCCAGATCTGCCAGAGACGCTCGGTCACGTGCGGCGCGGTTGGGGAGGACGGTCGCTGATGGAAAGGCAAACTACGACGTCGCGCGGGGTGCCCCGCAAGCCCGGCGCGGCCGCAGACGATGAAGAACTGCCCTCACGCGGAGGTCGCGGGGGTCGCGGGGGTCGCGGAGGTCGCGGAGGTCGCGGAGGTCGCGGAGGTCGCGGGGACCGCGGACGGGAGAGATCGCGTCCGTGCGAGCGACCCTGTAAGCGGGCACATACTGGGGTGTGCTCCCTCTCCCACGTCTGTTTGTGGGAGAGGGTCGTCGCGCGCAGCGCGCGGGGTGAGGGCCCGCACGAACAACAAACCGGCCCCGGCGACTGCTGTCGCCGGGGCCGGTGAACGCGCGTGGCCGCGAATTACTTGTCGTCGCCTTCAGTCGGCGTGACGTTCACTTCGGGGGTCACGACCTGCTGCGTGTCGGTCGAGATTTCGACCTTGGCCGGGTCCACGTCCACCTGCGGCATCTTGCCGCCATCGACGTCCACCGACGGCGCCTCGCCCTTTTCTTCAACTTCCGCCGTGCATGCACCGGCGCCCATCGCCAGGGCCACGAGGGCAGCCGCCATCACGCGCTTGATCACCATGGGTGTATCTCCATTCGTAGGATCAGGGACCTTCACCGCGCCCCTGTGCAACGCGTGTGCCGGTTGCGCTCGCGGCAGAGCTTCTGCTACACAATCCCCTGCATCCGCGCCGGAAAATTGCATTTGCCTCTCCGGTTGCCCGCGCGCCGCGCGCCACGGTGCGCCCATCGGCATTGCCGGCCGGCGGCGCAAAACGAGACGGGGCGGGAAAGCCGATCCGGCTCCCTCGCCCCGCTGTCCATCCCGCTCTGAGCACCCGGCGCTGAGCACCGGGCACTTCCGTTCCCGCACTCACGCACTCACGCACCCAGCACTCACGCACTTCCCCTCACCCCCGCGCCATCGAATCCAGGAATTCCTTGTTGGTCTTCGTGGGGCGCATGCGCTTGAGCAGGAAGTCGATGGACTCCGCCGGCGGCATGTCGGACAGGAAGTTGCGCAGCAGGTACACGCGGGTAAGCTCCAGCTCGTTGAGCAGAAGGTCTTCGCGGCGCGTGCCCGAGCGGTTGATGTCGATCGCCGGAAAGATGCGCTTGTCGGCGATGTGGCGGTCCAGCACCAGTTCCATGTTGCCGGTGCCCTTGAACTCCTCGAAGATCACCTCGTCCATGCGGCTTCCCGTTTCCACCAGGGCCGTGGCGACGATGGTGAGCGAGCCGCCCTCTTCGATGTTGCGGGCCGCGCCGAAGAAGCGCTTGGGCTTGTGCAGCGCGTTGGCGTCCACGCCGCCCGACAGGATCTTGCCGGAGTGCGGCACCACCACGTTGTAGGCGCGCGCCAGGCGGGTGATGCTGTCCAGCAGGATGACGACGTCGCGGCCGTGCTCCACCAGGCGCTTGGCCTTTTCCAGCACCATTTCCGCCACCTGCGTGTGCCGGTCGGCCGGCTCGTCGAAGGTGGAGGAGATGACCTCGGCCCGCACGTTTTCCTGCATGTCGGTCACCTCTTCGGGCCGCTCGTCAATGAGCAGCACGATCAGGTGCACCTCCGGATGGTTTTCGGTGATGGCGTTGGCCATCTTCTGCATCAGGATCGTCTTGCCCGCCTTGGGGGGCGCCACGATCAGGCCGCGCTGGCCCTTGCCGATGGGCGCCACCAGGTCCATCACCCGCATGCTGATGTCGGTGGTGGCGGCTTCCAGGTGAATGCGCTGGTCGGGATAGCGCGGGCGAAGGTTGTCGAAGGCGACGCGGTGCTTGGCCTTGTCCGGCTCGTCGCCGTTCACGCGTTCTACCTTCAGAAGGGCAAGGTAGCGCTCGCCCTCCTTGGGCGGACGGACCTGCCCCATCACCGTGTCGCCGGTGCGCAGGTCGAATCGCTTGATCTGGCTGGGCGACACGTAGATGTCGTCCGGCCCGTACAGATAGTTCCAGTCCTGCGAACGAAGAAAGCCGTAGCCTTCGGGAAGAACCTCAAGTACTCCCTCGCCCCGCAGAACCACCTCGCTGTCGAGCAGGTTCTGCTCGATGCGGTAGATGAGGTCCTGCTTGCGGAGCCCGGAATAGTTGGAGATGTTGAGACCTTCCGCCATTTCGTGCAGTTCGGCGATGCTCTTGGTCTTGATGGTGCTAATGTCCACGTTGTGCTCCGAATGTATCAGCACGGCCCGGACTGCAGGTACGGCAGCCGGGACCGCTGGATGTTCCGCCGCGTGGGAGGGGGTTGTGCCAGGGGAGGGGCGCGCCGCGCGCTGAGCGCACAGAATGCTCTGGAGGCGTTTGCCCCAACCTAAGCACGGTATACACGGAGGTCAAGAAGAAAGTGCCGGACATATCAGGCCCGTTCGCCGCGTGGCGACTGGTGGAACTGCACGATCAGCAGGTGCTTCAGGCCCGCCTGCATCCGGGCGTTCCGGCCGACGATCCGGCCCTTTCCGAGTGGCTCGCGCGCTGGCCCGGCCGGCGCTACGTGCAGTCCGGCGGCGACGGGGTGGAGATCACCCTTACCCGCCGCGCCCGCGTCCGCACGCGCGAACGGTGGTGGCTTCACGCGCTGCTCCTTGTGCTTACCTTGGCCACCGCCACGGTCGCCGGGTGCCTGCTGGTTCCCGGCGACCCCATGGGCTGGGCCGAGTCGGCGGGCCATGCGATCCCCGTGCCCGCGCGGTACGATCTGCGCTCCGTGGCACCGGGACTGTGGTTTTCCCTGCCTCTGCTGTGCATCCTGGGCGCGCATGAAGCGGGCCATTGGGCGCTTGCGCGGCGCCACGGGATGGACGTTTCTCCCCCCTGGTTTCTTCCCGCGCCGCCGCTTCTGAGCCCCATCGGCACCTTTGGCGCGTTCATCCGCATCCGCTCTCCCCTCATCAACCGGGCGGCGCTTCTGGACATGGGCGCCGCGGGCCCGCTTGCCGGATTCGTGCTCGCCGTTCCCGTCTATCTGGCGGGGCTGATGATGAGCCAGCCGCTGGCGCAGCGCTTTTCCGGCGCGTCTCTCGCCGTAATGACGGGTGACGGAGCACTTCCGTTGGGAGAGTCGATTCTGCTGCACGTTCTGCGCGCGGCCACGCCCATGGGGCATGCGCCGCTGGTGCTGCTGCATCCGCTGGCGGCGGCGGGGTGGTTCGGGCTGTTCTTTACCGCGCTCAACCTGTTTCCCATCAGCCAGCTGGACGGCGGGCACGTGGTGTACTCGTTGTCGCCCCGCGCGCACCGGGTGGCGAGCCGGGCCACGCTGGCGCTGCTGCTGGGGATGGGGTGGCTGTACACCGGGTGGTGGTTCTGGGCGGGGCTGGTGCTGATGATCGGGCGGGGAAAGCTGGCGCATCCGCCGGTGTTCGACCCCGGGTTCCGGCTGGATGCGCGGCGGCGCGCGGTTGCGTGGGCATGCCTGGTCATCTTCGTGATCGCCTGGGTGCCCATCCCGTTCGTGCTTTGATTGCGTGTTGCGCGCCGGTTCCGGGATGATGCAGGCCGGATGTCGGATGATGGATGTCGGTTGATGAATGACGGTTTTTCGATGTCGGTTGTTCGATGTTCGGTTGTTCGATGTCGGTTCATGGACGGCCCGCAAGCCGCTCAACTCCCCGCAAAACCACGCACCATGTCATCCTGAAGGAGCGTGCGCCGCCCTTTCTGCGGCGCGGATTCATGCGCGACTGAAGGATCTACCTGTCAAGGCCCGGGTGATTATGTGGGTCGGCACGGAAGAGTCCTGGGCTCTTCTGGTACCAGTCGAGCATCGCGTCGCGCGGCGTCTTGTGGCCG
>NZ_JACHIA010000039.1 GCF_014202995.1 Longimicrobium terrae | reverse complement strand
GCAAGCAGAGCCGCTACCCCGTCCGGCGCCGGAGCGAGCCGTCTGAGAAGATCGACCCGCGTGTCGTCGAGGTGCTTAGGTGAATGGTATTACGCTTTCGCGGACTGGGCGCCGGCTCTGCTCGCGTCCCCAAGACAGTTGAAGCCCCGAACGGGGCGCGAATAGCGCCGGGTCGGGGGTTCCCGCTGTTCGAGCGGCGGATTCATTCGCTCAAGGAATTCGCTCACCCGCCGATCTCCGCCTCCCGCACGCAACTCTCCGCCCGTGCCAACCCCGCCCCCCCGCACCGAACCCTCCGCCCGCCCCAACCCTCCCCCAGTCTTTTTTGGGGGAGGGTGGGCGAGTAGTACGAGCCCGGGTGGGGGCCGCCCGCGAACCCCGCCCGCCGCCCCTCATCCCCAGAAATCCCCGGACAAAAAAAGGCGGGGGCGATCGCTCGCCCCCGCCTCTTTCCAACCCTCAGTTCCGGCTCAGAAGCCGGGCTGCAGGGCGAACTGCCAGTGCCATCCGCGGTTGCTCTCAAAGCCCTTCACGTACGCGGCCTCCAGCACCGCGTACCCGAACAGGTTCACCCGCGCGCCGGCCCCGCCGCTGGTCACGATGCCGCGGCGGTCGTTGTCCAGGTCCACCCCGCGGCGGAAGGTGGGGCGCGTCTCAAGCACTCCGCCCTGCTGAAGCAGCACGTTGCCCCACGCCGAACCCGCGTCAAAGAAGCCGAACGCTTCCACCGGCGGCAGGCCGATGGAGTTGCCCACGATGATCTGCCGGAACATGGGCAGGCGCAGCTCCACGTTCGCCACGCCCACACGGCTGCCGCGCAGCTCGTCGTCATACAGCTGGCAGTCGGCGTTGCGGACATTGTTGTCGTCGATGGAGCTGCGGCACGAGTTGTACAGCCCGTTGGGGTCGTAGCCGCGCAGCAGCATGGGCCAGCCCAGGAAGTAGGGCTGCAGCCGCGCCTCGTCGCGCCCGTACCGGCCCACGTGCAGGGCACGGACGGCCAGCGTGAACGGGCGCGCAAAGATGTAGCGCCGGTAGTCCGCCGTGGCGTTGGTGAACTGCAGCGAACCCACCGTGGGCGACACCTCGAAGCGGTACCGCTGCCCCGCAAAGGGCGAGGTGTAGCCCTGCAGCGCGTTGTCGTACGCCAGCGCCACCGACGCCTGGCCCATGTTGTACGCGACGCCGCTCTCGTGCCGGTCGCGGATGTCCGACAGCCCTACCACCTGCCCGTCGATGATGGGGTACACCAGCTCGCGGATGATGGTGTCGGTGGCAAAGCGCCGCACCCCCGCCGAAAACTCCAGCCGCTGCACCTGCGAGAACGGGTACTGCGCCAGCGCGTTCAGGCTGGTGTCAAAGAAGCGCAGCGTCACCAGCTGCTGCAGGTACTCCTGCGCCTCTTCGTCGATCGCCTCGTACGGCAGGCCGCCGTAGATGTACGGAATGCGCTGCGCCGAAACACCCCAGTTCCACCGGTGCGTCTGGTTCAGGTACAGGGTGCTGAAGCCGATTTCGTCCAGCTGCCCCTGCGCCTGGATGGTGCCGTACACCGTGTGCTGGCCCAGCTGGTCGCTGAAGATCCCCGAAATGCCGCCGTACAGCCCGCCGCGGTTGTAGGGGCCGCCGCCCACCGACGCGCCCACCACCGGCTGGCCCAGGTAGTCCAGCGACAGCCGCGGGCGGTACGGAACCACCGTCCACGTGGCCTGCTCCTCCACGCTGGGCAGCCCCGTCTGGTACTCGTTCACCGCCAGCAGCACGCGGTTGAACGGCGGGTCTTCCGGACGGGGAACGGGGGGAAGCAGCGCCGGAAGCGGAACCCCGGGGCGCCCCGCCGCCGCCACCTGCACCGGGCGCGGCGTGGTGCCGGCCAGCTCGGTGGGATCGGTGATGGAGTAGATGTTGAAGCCGTCGCGCTCGTACGCCGCAAAGATCAGCCGGTTGTCGCGCTGCGCCGACGAAATGGCCGGGCTCAGGTCGGTGATGCCGCTCACCCCGGTGAACAGGTCGGTCACCTGCGTCACCGCGCCCGTCGCCAGCTGCACGCGGTAGATGTTGCTGATCCCCGTCACGTCGCCGATGAAGAACAGCCCCGTGCCGTCCTGCGTCCACTGCGGATTGATGGCCTTGCCCTCGCCGCCCGGGTCAATCGTGCGCACCGCGCCGGAGGGAAAGTCCATCAGCCCGATCCGGTAGCTGGCGAACGACAGCGTTTCCAGGTTGGTCTCGTCGCGGTCCGTCACAAAGGCCAGGGTGCGGCCGTCCGGCGAGAACATGGGCTGCATGTCCGCGTACTTGTCGTTCGTCAGCTGCCGCGAGCGCCCCGTGTTCACGTCCACCGCGTACAGGTCCGACACGCCGCCGCGCAGGCCCGACACCACGATGGTGCTGCCGTCCGGCGACCAGGTGGGGTTGGTGATCTCGCTTACGCCGTCGATGTCGTACTCGCGAAGCCGGGATCCGCGCTGCGCGTCGATGATGGAGATGACGTCGCGCCCGCCCACCAGCGCCGAAAAGGCGAACCGCCGCGAATCCGGCGACCACGATCCCGCCGAGTTGATGTAGCGCAGGCTGCCGTAGTGCGGATCAAACGACGTTCCGCGCACCAGGCGGTGCAGAACCTCGCCCGTCTGCGCGTCGGCCACGTACAGCTGCACGTCCAGGAAGTTGAGTTCCGACAGAAAGGCGATGCGGCGGCCGTCCGGCGAAACCACCGGGGCCACGTTCAGCCGCCCGCCCTGCTCGCGCTGCGTGATGGTGGGCTGCCCCTGCTCGCGCGCCTCGCGCCGCTCGTTCAGCAGCGGCAGGTAGGTGCGGCGGATGGAGTTGGCCCAGTCCTCCGAAATCTCTTCCAGCGGCACGTTCACGATGCGCGAGAACGCTTCCGGATACGGCACGCCCTGGCCCACCTGCTTCAGAATCTGCCCCACCGCCGCGTCGCCCCAGCGGCCGCCCACGTACGCCCAGAACGCCTGTCCCCAGCGGTAGGGGAAGAAGCTGGGGTCGAAGGTCAGCTGTTCCAGCGTGGGAATGCGGCCGGTGAGCGCCGCGTCGCGCAGCCACATGGCCGTGTGCGGGTCCACCGGGCCGATGGACAGGTACTCCGCCATGCCCTCGGTGAACCAGGCGGGAACGTTGAAGCGCTGCGCGGCCTGCTCGATGCCGCCCTGCGCGCGCCCCAGCCCGCTGATGTCGTACTGAAAGGCGTGCACCAGTTCGTGGCCGACCACGTGGTCGGTTTCGGCGTACGCGTTGGCCATGGGCAGAATGATGCGCTGCTTGAAGGCCTCGGTGACGCCGCCCGTTCCCTCGCCGATGTCGCCGCCCAGCGACGTCGTCTGCTGAAAGTGGGGGTGGCTGGCGTACAGAATGAGCGGCTGGCGCTGCTCGAACTCGTACTCCAGCACCTGCGAAAGCCGCCCGTACCAGCGCTCCGCCATGCGGGCGGCGTCGCGGGCGGCGACTTCTTCCTCAGGGTAGTAGTAGACGTCGAAGTGCGTGGTGCGCAGGATGCGGAAGTCAAAGGTCTGGTACTGCACCTTGTTGCGCCCGAAGTACTGGGCTTCCGCGGGTGCCGGGCCCAGTGCGGTCGCGCCCGCGCAGAGCGCGGCCACGGCGCACAGGACCCGTAGGCGGGAAACTGCCGACATGAGGACTCCTTGAAACCGGCCGGAGGTGATACAGGGCTTTTCGGGCAACGCTCCGGCCGGAGCGCCTGTCAGGAGATGACAGGCCCGCCGTGGCTCGCCGCGATCAGTGGCCGACGCGCAGAATGCACGTCTCGTACCCTGTTTGTACAACGATGCAGAATCACTTCCGGACCAACGCCCCAGCGGTGCGCGTCATGACACCGGACCCGCCTCCGGCGCCGCGTACGAGACGCCCTCCAGCGTCTCCTGGTCCCCCCGGTCGTCCAGCAGCCAGAACGCCAGCAGCGCCGCCGCCGCCAGCGCCGCGATGCCGATTAGCCAGGGCCGCAGCCCGGGCCGGCGGGGGCGCACGTCGATGTCCGCCATGCCGTTCTCCATCCAGAAGGTGATGAGGTGCCCTGCCCCGCGGCGGCCCCGGGCAGAGAGCGTGCCCGTCATGCTCCGGACGAACGAAAGGCCCCGGATCCGCGTGGATCTGGGGCCTTTCGTTCATCCAGCGAGCCCCCTGCGTCGCCCGGGGGTGACGAGCGGCGTCCTCCCGGGGCGTCAGCGGATCAGGTGGCCGATGGCGTAGCCCACGCCGATCCCCGCCGTGCCCGCCGCGATCATGTTCAACGCCTGCGCGCCTAGCGTGCGCAGAATGGCCGCCCCGGTGCCGATGCCGAACGTCGCCCGCGCCACCCAGACCAGGTAGCCGAACCCGAGCAGGGTGTTGGCCACCATCAGCACCCGGAACCCGCCAAACGCGGCGGCGACGCTGAGCGGAACCATCAGCAGGGTGTGGTGGGCGTTGACGTACAGGTTCAGCACCACGTGCTCCGCGTAGTTCAGCCCGTAGCGCCGGTACATCACCCACGTCCCCAGGGCGGAAAAGGGCACGCCCGCCGCCATCAGCAGGTTCATGTGGGTCTGCACGAGCTTCACGATCCCCTCCGTCCCGGCCGCGGAGCCGGAGACCGCCGCCAGCCGCTCGCCGATCCCCGCCTGCACGTACACCAGCACCACCATCGCCATCACCAGGACGAAGTACTTGGCCGGCCCGGTCCAGCGCACGGTGGCCCCGTTCAGGTAGTCGCGCACCACCTCGCCGGGGCGCAGAGTGAGCCCCGCCACGGTGTGCAGCAGGCCGCGGTCCATGTCCGCGGCGCTGGCCACCGTCTCCATTGCGACCTGGCGTACGCTGAGCCGGCCCTCCACCCGCTTCTGCCCGCACTCCGCGCAGAAGCGGCCGGTGAGCGCCGCGCCGCAGTTGGCGCATGCGGGCACGGGCGGCGGAGGCGCCAGGATGCGCGCGGGAGCCACATCGACGGCGGCAACCGGTCCGTCGCCAGGAATAAGCGCGGGGTGGCCGCCGGGCGCGGCGATCGGTTCCGGCGTGGCGGACGCGGGCGCAGGAGAAAGCGTGGTGTCCATCGGGGGTACCGCGAGGAGGGAAAAGCGACGGGCGGCCCGGGGAGGGCCGCCCGCGAGACGGTCAGGCCATCGGCTGCCGGTATCCGGCGGCGTAGCGCCCGTTCACGTGGTGGTCCAGCTGCCGTTCGATGTCGTTCAGCAGCGAACTGGCGCCGAAGCGGAACAGGTCCGGCCGCACGTAATCCGGCCCCAGCTCCTCCTTCATCATCAGCATCCAGTCCAGCGCCTGCTTGGCGGTCTTGATGCCGCCCGCCGGCTTGAAGCCCACCACGTGGCCGCTGCGCTCGCGGTACTCGCGGATGGCGCGCGCCATCACCAGTCCGACGGGAAGGGTGGCGTTCTCCGTTTCCTTGCCGGTGGACGTCTTGATGAAGTCCGCGCCCGCCATCATGGCCACCATGCTGGCGCGGCCCACGTTGCGCAGCGTGGCCAGCTCGCCCGTGCCCAGGATGGCCTTGAGGTGCGCGGGCCCGCACGCCTGGCGGAACGCCTTGACCTCGTCGTACAGCGCCTGCCAGTTGCCGGTGAGCACGTGCCCGCGGGTGATGACGATGTCGATCTCCCGCGCGCCGGCGTTCACGGACGCGTGGATTTCCTGGATGCGCTGCTCCATGGGCGACAGCCCGGACGGGAAGCCGGTGGACACGGCGGCGACGGGAATCCCCGATCCCTCCAGCGCTTCCACGGCCGTGGGCACCAGCGCGTGGTACACGCAGACGGCGGCGGTGTGGATGGGCAGGTGCTCCACCCCCAGCGCGCGAAGCAGCTCCGGGCGCACGGGATGGCGCGCCTTGGCGCAGAGCCGGCGCACGTTCCCCGCGGTGTCGTCGCCGGAAAGCGTCGTCAGGTCCATCAGGGTGATGGCGCGCAGCAGCCACGCGGCCTGCCACTGCTTCTTGACCGTGCGGCGGCCGGAAAGGGAGCCCGCGCGCCGCTCCACGGCGCTGCGGTTCACCCGGACGGATTCCACCCAGTCCAGGTCCAGCGCCGTGCCCGGGTTGCGGTGCTCGTCGTGGGCGGCCTCGACGTCGTCGGGCGGGCCCCCGGCGGGGACGGCGATCAGATGGTTGTACGGTAGCGTTGACATGGCGCTGCGCGGGTGCGGTTGAGCCGGGAAAGATAGCTGAACGGACAGGGAATAGGGAATAGGGAATGGGGAATGGGGGGTCCGCGCGGCGGAAACGCTGGGGTTCCGGGCATGATCTTCGCCCGTGGCGCGCGGCGGGAAGAGGGGGAATTCCATCGCGGAGGACGGGATGAAGCCCGATGACGAGAACGGCCGCTTGCCGCACGACCGGCGGCCCCTGCGCGTACTGCTGATCGCCGGCTCGCAGCGGCGCCAGTACAACTGTCCGGGCGTGGACAGCAAGTCGCGCACGCTCATGATGCGCATGGCCGACCGCCTTCCCGCGGAGTGGGAGGTCGACGTGGAGGACCTGGGCAACGTGTACGCGCGCTCCCGCATCCAGAGCTGCAACGCGTGCGTGTCGACGTCCATGGCGCTATGCTGCTGGCCGTGCAACTGCTACCAGAAGGGCGACAAGGCCGAGCCGGACCTGATGTGGGACCTGGACCTGTACGCGCGCCTGGACCTGGCCGACGCGTGGGCCGTCATCGGCCCGGTGAACTGGTACGCGCCCAGCAGCAACCTCAAGCTCATGTTCGACCGGCTCGTCTGCGCCAGCGGGGGGAATCCGGACGAGGGGTTGATCGACCACAAGGATCCGGAAAAGGCGATGCGGCTGGAGCACTCGCCCGAGTGGAAGGCGCTTTCCGCCAATCACCTGGAGGGGCGCACGGCGGGCTTCTTCTGCTACGGCGACCAGGGATCGGACGAGCTGGATGAGGACGGGCGGCCCAGGCTGCTGCGCCACAAGGAGTGGTTTCCCGTGGATGAGGAGCCGTTCGAGCGGATGCGCAACGCGTACGCGCCCTTCGTGTGGCAGTGCCGGTACAGCGGAATCGAGGTGCCGGACGCGCTCTGGAGCTATGCGGACACTGGCGTCGGCGTGCCGTACAGCGACAACCAGGCGGAAGACATGGTCCGCGAGGCGCCGTTCATGGAGCGGTTCGATGCATGGACGGATTCGTTCGTCTCTCACGTCGGCGCCAAAGGTCAGGTGCCGCCGGGAACGTGGCGCGCGTTCGGGTACGAGCCGCCGCCGCACAAGACCGCGGACATCCGCCTCAAGTGGCGCGACACGCGGATGCGCCTGGGCATTGCGCCGGAAGGCTCGTCGCCGCGCATTCAGCAGCAGATGGATCTGAACCGCGACGTCACGCTGAAGCCGAAGCAGAGCACGGCCGATCAGATCGACCGTTGATCCCTCTGCCTTCGTGCGCTTCCTGAGACTGGCAACTGCCGTTTCACACGGAGGTCACGGAGGATGCACGGAGGTCACGGAGGAACAGCGGAAACGATGAACCTCACGCAGAGCAGCAGAGACGCAGAGGACGGACAACTGAAATCATCACACAGAGTTAACAGAGTCAACAGAAAGAACCCAAGGAGCGGCGCAGGCAACCGTCCCCCGGGTTCTTTCTGTTCCTGTTAACTCTGTGTGATGCCCATCTGTTGCCGTGCAGTCCTCCGTGACCTCCGTGCCTCCTCCGTGGCCTCCGTGTGAAACGGCAGTTCACGGATCAGGCGTCCCGAGCGAGGCAAGCGGATCGGCGCCGTGCAGCGTGCCTTCCGTACCCAGCAGCCGGAAGCGCGTGAACAGTTCCTCGCTGTACCAGCCCTCCGCGCGGGTGCGGCGGACAACTTCGGCGTGCTCCGGCGTACGATAGGCCCAGGCGCGCATCGCCTCGGCGGAGCGCCACACGCTCAGCGTGGCCTGCCTCAGCCACGGCACTTCGCCCACGCCGAACGTCAGGAGCAGATCCGCGTTGCCGCGCAGCGTCTCGTCCACGGGGTGCACGCGCGACCAGAACCGCGCCGCGCGGGACAGGCGGATGGACGCGCGGGTGAGAACCACGACGGGCTCATCCGCCGCGGCTTTCAACGACGGCTCGCCGAACGGCGCTTCCCCGCCCCACCGGCCGTGCGCCGAAAGAGGCCGCAGGCGCAGGGTGTAGCGCTCCTCGCCGCGCGCCGCGTACTGGCGCATCACGGCGGATCCGTCGCGAAAACTCTCCCAGTGCGCCTCATCCTCCCACACCGCGAACAGCGTCCACAGCAGCGGATCGGGGACGGCGCTGAAGCCGATTCCCGCGCCGCTCCCCATCAATCGCGCGAAGCGAAGGCCGGGCGTGCGCGCCAGCAGCGGGCGCTGCGTGGCCATGTGCAGCGCGCCCCAGCCAGCCCGGCGCGGCGTGTAGCGGACGGCGGTAAAGGTGGCGAGCAGGCTCACATCCGCGCGAGAAGCGCCACGTCGTGCCGCGCCTCGTCCGGCGTGCTGATCTCCGAGATCACCACGCGCAGGTTGCCGTCGCTGTCAATGCCGTACACCGCGCCGGAATGCGCCATCACCGGCGCCCTGGCGGAGGCCGCCGGCATCGAGTGGCCGGCGTGCCCGGAGGCCGCGGGCATCGCATGACCCGCGTGCCCGGCGCTGGCGGACGCGGTGCCCACGGGCGCGATGTACGCGCCGTACGCCGTGCGCGAGGCGACCACGGCGGTGCTGTCCCCCGTCAATCCCACCACCTGCGGGCCGAAGGGCGCGGCATACGCCTTGAGCACGGCGGGCGTGTCGTTGGCCGGGTCCGTGGTGATGAGCACGATGCGCATGTCGCGGCCGGCGCGGCCCTGCGCGCGCACGGCCGCGGTCAGCTTCTGCAGCGTCAGCGGGCAGATGTCCGGGCACCGCGTATAGCCGAAGAAGAGCAGCACGGGATGGCCCCGGAAGCTTTCCAGCGTCACGGCGCGGCCGTCCTGGTCGCGCAGGGCGAAGTTGCCCGCGGGCGCGGGGTCGTACGCGGTGCCCACCCAGGCCGGCGCGGGGCGGGGCGACATGGCCACCCCCGCGCCCACGATGATGGCGATGGAGGCCGCGACCAAGGCCACCAGAGAACGGCGTGCGTCTCGCATGGAACGGTGTGCACGGGCGATGGATGCGCTGCCGGAGCGGCGGCGCGGCCGGGCGACAATCTAACATCATGCGCGCGAATGGCTAAGGGCCCGCGTCCCGCGCGCGGGGTCGCGCGGGGGCGGGCGCCGCGCTACGTTGGGCGCCCGCCGGCACGGAGCCGGACGCGGCCAGATACGGACATGGGAGGACGGATGGAGCGGGACGAACTGCAGCAGCGGATTTCAGAGGCGTTCACCGACCGCGATCGCCTCAAGGACGGCGACACCGCGCGGGCGGTGGAGGAAACCATCGCCCTGCTCGATCGCGGCGAGATCCGCGTGGCGGAAAAGGTGGATGGCGCGTGGCGGGTGAACGCGTGGGTCAAGGAGGCCATCCTGCTCTACTTCGCGCTGCGTCCGCTGGAGCCCATGGACGCCGGCGTGCTGCGCTTTTTCGACAAGATCCGCACCAAGACGGACCTGCAGGCGCAGGGGATCCGCGTGGTACCGCCGGGCGTGGCGCGCTACGGCAGCTTTCTGGAACCCGGCTGCGTGGTCATGCCCGGCTACGTGAACATCGGCGCGTACGTGGGCGCGGGGACCATGGTGGATACGTGGGCCACGGTGGGCTCGTGCGCGCAGATCGGCAAGCACGTGCACCTGTCCGGCGGCGTGGGAATCGGCGGGGTGCTGGAGCCGCCCTCTGCCTCGCCGGTGATCATCGAGGACGGCGCCTTCATCGGGTCGCGCTGCATCGTCGTGGAGGGCGTGGTGGTGGAGGAGGAGGCGGTGCTGGGGGCCAGCGTGGTGCTGACGGCATCGACGCCCATCGTGGACGTGACGGGTTCGGAGCCGGTGATTACCAAGGGCCGCATTCCGGCGCGCTCGGTGGTCATCCCCGGAACGCTTCCCAAGCAGTTTCCCGCGGGCACCTTCCAGGTCCCCTGCGCGCTGCTGATCGGCCGTCGCACGGAATCCACCGACCGCAAGACCTCGCTGAACGACGTCCTGCGCACCTTCGACGTTCAGGTATAAGGCGCAAACCTCCGGCGCACCCGGGTGTATGGACCCGGGTGACGCGGCCGGGAACGCGAACGAGAGGAGGAGATGTGTCCATCGTGTTGACGCCGGAAGTAGAGCGCGCGCTGGCCGACGCCGCCGTGCAGGAAGGCACCACACCGGACGAACTGGCCGACGCCTACCTGCGCGACCGCCTGCTCGGGACTAGGCACGACGCGTCCGCTCCCGCTCCGCGCACGCTGGCGGAGCGGCTCGCCGGATACGTCGGCGTGCTGAACACCAGTGAATACGTGCCCGGCGGCGCCCAGCTTTCCGAGAATTCCAGCGAAAAGTTCGCGGACCTGCTGCTCGAAAAGCGGCGGGACGGACGGCTGTGACGCTGACGGATGCCGGGCCGCTCCTCGCCATTCTGGACGCGGACGACCAGCACCACGCCAAGTGCGTGTCGGCTCTGGAAGAGCTTGGCCCGGAGCCGATGATCACAACCTGGCCCTGCTTTACGGAGGCGATGCATCTGCTGGGGAGATCCGGCGGATTCCGGGCCCAAGCCACCCTCTGGGAGCTCTATGCCCAAGGCCACCTTGTACTCCACGAGCCCGCGACCGCGGAAGTGGCCCGTACGGCCGCTCTGATGAGCAAGTTCAGGGACGCGCCGATGGATCTCGCGGACGCATCCCTGGTCGCCGCCGCGGAAGCGCTGTCTCTCAGCCGCGTGTTCACGGTGGACCGCCACTTCTACGTCTATCGCCTGGCGGACGGCTCCGCGCTCCAAATCATCCCGCGCCGCTGAGTCCGGGCGCACTGGCCTGGGCCCGCTGCCCTCCCGCACTCACGCACCCAGCACTCACGCACTTCTCTGTTGATGACCATCCGGGACGAACTCGCGCACCTCACGCTGGACCTGTGCAACATTCCCAGCGAAACCTGCCACGAGGCGCAGATCGCGTCGTGGGTGCAGCAGCGCTGCGCCGCGGCGGCCGGCCCGCACGCCGTCACCCGGCTGGGCAACTCCGTCCTCTGCGAGCCGTTCGGCCGCGACGAGCGTCCGGGCCAGCCGGTGATCGCCCTCGTGGGCCACATCGACACGGTGAAGTGCGCGGAGGACCAGCCGTATGAAATCCGCGACGGCCGCGTGTACGGCTGCGGCGCCAGCGACATGAAGGCCGGTGTCGCCGTCATGCTCGCGCTGCTGGACCGGTGGCGGGAACTGGAGAACGCGCGCCCCGTCTGGATCTTCTACGACGGCGAAGAAGGCCCGGCGGAGGGCAATGGCCTGGGCCCCGTCCTGGACAGCGGCGCGCTCCCCGTCATCGACTTCGCCTTCATCCTGGAGCCCACCGACCGCGGGGTGCAGCCGGGATGCATGGGGCTCATCCACGCCACCGTCACCATCCCCGGCGTGCGGGCCCACAGCGCGCGGCCGTGGCAGGGGCAGAACGCCATCTACGCCGCCATCCCGTTTCTGGAGAAGCTGCGCGACTGGGGCCGGCGCGAGGTGCGCTTCGGCGACCTGTCGTTCTACGAGGTGATCGTCGCCACCGCGGCGGCCACGCACAACTCGCGCAACGTGGTGCCCGACGCGCTGGACCTGAACGTCAACTTCCGCTTCGCGCCCGGCAACACGGCGGAGAACGCGGAGGCGGAACTGCGCGCGCTGGCGGGTCCGGAGTGCACCGTCACCGTCACCGACAGCGCGCCCGCCGGCGACGTGTACGCCGACCATCCGCTGATCGCGGAGTGGATTCGCCGCGAGGCTCTGCCCGTCCTCCCCAAGCAGGCGTGGACGGACGTGGCGCGCTTCACCACGGCCGGCATCCCCGCCGTCAACTTCGGCCCCGGCGAGACGGGGCAGGCGCACCAGGCCGGCGAGTGGGCCAGCATCGACTCGCTGGAGCACTGCTACGGCGCCCTCCGCCGCTGGTTCGCCCAGTGAACCCGGTACTGGACGGCATCGCCCCGTCGCTCATCCGCGCGCTCAACGCCCGCAAGCAGCCGGGCGACATCGACCTGGGGCTGGGCGAACCCACGCTGCGCCCGGACCCGCGCTACTTCGATGCGGCGGCGGCGTGGGTGCGCGAGCACGGCTGCCCGTACACCGTGAACGCCGGCTTCGCGGATCTGCGCGCCGCCATCGCCGCCTATCACGCGATCCCGGACCGCGGGGCGGAAAACGTGTGCGTGACGGTCGGGTCGGAGGAGGCGATCTACCTGGCTCTCAAGGCGGTGCTGGATCCGGCGCGCGACGAGGTGCTGATCGTGGAGCCCTGCTACCTCGCCTATCCCAAGCTGTGCGCGCTGGAAGGCATCCGGCACCGCACCGTGGCGATGGACGGGGACGATGGATTCCGCCCGGATGCCGCGCGCGTGCTGGATGCGCTCCGCCCGGATACGCGGATGCTGATCCTCAACAGCCCCGCGAACCCCACAGGCCGCGTGTGGCCGGAAGCGGAACTGCGCGCGCTGGCGGACGGGCTCGCCGCGCGTCCGGGGCCGCCCGTCTACGTGCTGTCGGATGAGGTGTACCGCGAGCTGTACTTCAGCGCGGAGGCGCCGGTGAGCATCGGCGCGCTCTGGCCGCACTCGCTCGTCGCCTGCTCGCTCAGCAAGAGCAACGCGATGACGGGGCTGCGACTCGGCTGGCTCGTGGGCGGCAGGGCGGAGATCGCAGCGGCGGTCAAGGTGCACCAGCTGGTGAACACCGCCGCCAGCACCTTTTCGCAGGTGGTGGCGCGCGCCGTCTTTGCCGATCCGGCCAACCTGGGCGAGCACCGCGCGCACTACGCCGCGCGCCTGCGGCTGCTGGGGACCGCCCTGGCGGAAAACGGACTGCGTACGACGCCCATCGAAGGTGCGTTCTACTGCATGGTGCGCCTGCCGGACGCCTGGGCCGCCGACTCGCTGGGCGCGGCGGAGGCGCTGCTGACGCGCGCGCACGTGGTCGCCACGCCGGGGCTGGCCTTTGGCGGCAGCGGCGAGGGCTGGCTGCGGCTGAGCTGGGTGGCCGAGCCGGACGCGCTGGCGGAGGGAGTGCGGCGCATCGCCCGCTTCCTGGCCGAGCCGCGCGGCTGACGCGGCGCGCTTCTTTCGATCCACCAAGGCAGGACAGACGATTCCCGCATTCACCGGACGCGCATGACCGCCCAACCGACCCGCACTCCCGATCCGCTGCGCGCTCCCCTGGTGGAGCTTCGCCGCGGACTGATGCGCCTGCACAAGGCGCTGATCGACTCCGAACGCGCCATCTACGAGCAGACCGCCGGGCCGCAGTCCAATGTGCAGCTGCTGCAGGCGCTGATGGAGGACGAGTTCTTTGCCTGGCTGCGCCCCTTTTCGCGGCTGATCACCGAGATCGACGGCGCGCTGCACGAGGGCGATCCGCTGACGCTGGAATCCGCGCGCGGCTACATCGCCCAGGCCCACGAACTCGTCTCCGCCCCCGCCGACGGGAACGGCGCGGACGGCGATGCGGCGCGCTACGAGCAGGCGCGGCAGCGCGACCCCGGCGTCCTGTTCGCCCACACGGAAATGCACCGCGCGCTCGCCGCCTCGTCGCTGGCGCTGGACGTCATCGGCTGAGGCCGTACGCGGTGGCTCTTTCTGCGGGCGCCGGGTGTACTGGCGCCCGGCTGGACCGCTTTTCCCTTTTCTGTTGATGGTAGAATGAAGCCGATCCGTCCCTTTCTGGTCGCCGTGGCGGTGGCCGCGACGGCGCCCGGGGTGCAGGCGCAGGCCGCCCCCGACTCGGCGCCGCGCAACTGGCAGCTGCTGGACGCCCGCGCCAACAACGTTCCCGGCATCAGCGCCGAGCGCGCGTACCGCGAACTGCTGCAGAACCGCCCGGTGCGCGACACCATCATCGTGGCCATCATCGACAGCGGCGTGGAGGTCGATCACCCGGACTTGGCCAGCGTGATCTGGACCAACCGCCGCGAGGTCGCCGGCAACGGCGTGGACGACGACCGCAACGGCTACGTGGATGATGTGCACGGCTGGAGCTTTCTGGGCGGCGCCAACGGGCAGAACATCACCGTAGAAACGCTGGAAGTCACGCGCCAGTACGCCCGGCTCCGGGCGCGCTTCCAGGGCGCCAACGCCGACACGCTGCGCGGCGCCGCCCGCGCCGACTACGAACTCTGGCAGCGCGTGGCCGCCGACTTCGAGGCCCGCCGCACGGAACAGACCGGGCTGCTGACCGAGTACGGCCAGTACGTGAACATCCTGGCGCAGGCCGAACGCGTGCTGCGCGACGCGCTGAAGACGGATTCGCTGACGCTGGAAGCCGTTCGCGCGTACACGCCGGCGACCACGCAGGAGCGCGCCGCCCGCGAGGCGTACATCAGCTTCGTGGGGCAGGGCTATCCGCTGGCCAGGCTGCGGGAGGGTGTGGCGGAACTCAAGGAGACGGTGGAGTTCTCGCTGAACCCCGACTTCAACCCGCGCGGCATCGTGGGCGACGATCCGGCCAACGGCACGCAGCGCAACTACGGCAACAACGACTACGAGGGGCCCGACGCGGGCCACGGAACGCACGTGGCCGGCATCGTGGCGGCGCGGCGCGGCAACGGCGTGGGCATCGACGGCGTAGCGCCGGCGGTGCGCATCATGGCGGTGCGCGCGGTGCCCAACGGCGACGAGCGCGACAAGGACGTGGCCAACGCCATCCGCTACGCGGTGGACAACGGCGCGCGCGTCATCAACATGAGCTTCGGCAAGAGCTACTCGCCCGAAAAGAGCCTGGTGGACGACGCCGTGCGCTACGCCGAAAGCAAGAACGTGCTGCTGGTGCACGCGGCGGGCAACGAAAACGAGGACACCAGCGAGCACCCCAGCTTTCCCACGCCCATCTACACGCAGGGCGGGCAGCGCGCGTCCAACTGGATCGAGGTGGGCGCGTCGTCGTGGAAGGGCGGCCGCAACCTGGCCGCGGAGTTCAGCAACTACGACCAGGCGCTGGTGGACGTGTTCGCGCCCGGCGTGGACGTGCTTTCGACGGTGACGGACGGCGGCTACGAGCGCAACAGCGGAACCAGCATGGCCAGCCCCGTGGTAGCCGGCCTGGCGGCGACGCTGCTCTCGTATTTTCCGGAGCTGACCGCGGCGCAGGTGCGGCAGATCATCATGGAGTCGTCCACGCGCTACCCGGGGCTGGTGGTGCAGCAGCCGGGGAGCGAAACGGCCACGGTCCCCTTCGCCCAGCTTTCGTCCACGGGCGGCGTGGTGAACCTGTACGCCGCCGTGCAGATGGCGGAGCGCATGGTCCGGCGGTAAGCCGGGTTCTTTGCTGGATGATGGATGGACCGCCTCCCGCGCTCTGGCGCGGGAGGCGGTTTTCGTTTGGGAGTGCGTGAGTGCTGGGTGCGTGAGTGCGTGAGTGCGTGAGTGCGATTGACGGAAGGGCCCAGTGCCCGGTGCGATGTGCTCAGATCGGGTTTGGAGCGCGCCCCGGCTGTGGGCCCTCACCCCGCGTGCTGCGCACGACGACCCTCTCCCACGAACGGATGTGGGAGAGGGAGCACACACCAGTCTGGCGCGGCGATGATGTTCGGCGCGGAAGGCAGACATTGGTCCGGCGGTTGAAACCGCGCCTCGCAACACACGAAGTCCGCCTGCGCGTAATACCATTCACCTAAGCACCTCGACGACACGCGGGTCGATCTTCTCAGACGGCTCGCTCCGGCGCCGGACGGGGTAGCGGCTCTGCTTGC
>NZ_JACHIA010000038.1 GCF_014202995.1 Longimicrobium terrae | reverse complement strand
CAACCCACTGTGCTAAAACAATTTATGGCATCCTCATCTGACAGTTAGCCGGACACTAGTGACCCTCCCCCAGTCTTTTTTGGGGGAGGGTGGGCGAGTAATGCGAGCCCGGGTGGGGGCCGCCCTGGAGCCGGCCTGACGCGCCGATCCCGAGTCTCCCGCATCCCGCAATCACGTATCACACGGGAACCACACGCGATGGACGCGCTGAAGGGAAAGACGGCCGTGGTGACCGGCGCATCCAGCGGCATCGGGCTGGCGGTCGCGCGGCAGCTGGCGGAAGCGGGCGCATGGGTGGGCCTCGTCGCGCGATCCGAGGCGCCGCTGGCCCGCGCCGCGGCGGACGTGGGCGGACACGCCATGCCGGCTGACGTCGGCACGGCGTCCGGGGTGCACACCGTGGCCACCTACGTCACCGAACTGCTGGGCGACGCGCCGGACCTCGTCATCTCCGCCGCCGGCGCGTTCGGGCTGGCGCGCCTGCACGAGGCCGATCCCGCGGACTTCGACCGCATGATCGCCGCCAACCTGCGCGCGCCCTTTCTGCTCATCCGCGCCTTTCTGCCGGCCATGCTGGCGCGCGGCCACGGCCACTTCATCCACGTGGGCTCCGTAGCCGGCCGCGTCGCCTATCCGGAAAACGGCGCGTACTCGGCCAGCAAGTTCGGCCTGCGAGGGCTGCACCAGGTGCTGCTGCAGGAAGTTCGCGGCACCGGCGTGCGCGCCACGCTGGTGGAACCGGCGGCGACCGACACGCCGCTGTGGGACCTCATCAATCCGGACGCGCGGGCGGACCTTCCCCCGCGCGCATCCATGCTGCGCCCCGAAGACGTGGCCCGCGCGGTGGTGTACGCCGCCGCGCAGCCCGCGGGTGTGCAGATTCCCAGCATCGCCGTGGAAGCGGCCGGCTGACGCCCATGTTTCTTCTGAACGTCAAGGCGCACTACGACAGCGCCCACTTCCTCCGCAACTACCACGGCAAGTGCGAGAACCTGCACGGCCACCACTACGTCGTGGAAGCCGCGCTCTCGTACGACGACGTGGGGCCGGGCGGCATGGCCTTCGACTTCACCGAGGCCAAGGTGCACCTGCGCGCCATCGCCAACGAGCTGGATCACAAGAACATCAACGACGTCCCGCCCTTCACCGAACTGGAGCCCAGCGCCGAGAACCAGGCGCGCTGGATCTTCGAGGAGCTGCAGAAGCGGCTGGGCGGCGAGGGGGAGCACCTGGCGTACGTGCGCGTGTGGGAAACGCCCAACCAGTGGGCGCAGTATTCCCCGCGCCCCGTCTGGTAGGCCGATGTTCATCCTGCTGACCGACGTCCTCACCTGCCCGCGCTGCGGCCCGGAGTTCGGCCTGATCCTGCTGGCGGACCAGATGGGCGAGCGGCGTGTGGTCCAGGGCCGCCTGGGGTGCCCCAACTGCCGCGAGGCGTACGCCATCCGCGACGGCGTCGTTCACGCCGTTCCCGCCTCCGATCCCGCCCCGCGGGTGACGGTGGAGGACGGGGGATCGTCGGAGGGCGACGCGGAGGCGCCGGTGCGTCTGGCGGCGCTGATGGGGCTTTCCGGCGTCACGGGGCTGGTGCTGATCGACGGTCCCGGCGGCCGGCACGGGGCGGCCGTGGCGGCGCTCGTTCCCGGTGTGGAGGTGGTGGCGGTGGATGGCGCCGCGCCCGCGGGCGGGATGGAGAACGGGGTGAGCCGCGTCGTGTCCGGCCCGCGCTTTCCCTTTCGTGATGACAAGATGCGGGGCGCGGCCCTCACCGGCGGCGCGGACGACGAGCGGCTGCGCGAGGCGCTGCGCGTGCTGGTTCCCGGCGCGCGCCTGGTCGTGGATCCGGCGCCCGCGGGCACCGGGGAGCGGCTGCGCGCGCTGGGCGCGGAGGTGCTGCTGGAGGAGGCGGGCGTGGTGGTGGCGCGCGCTCCGGGCCGTCCCGTGGCGCTGGGCCGCCGCCCGCCAGGTTGACGCCGTTGTCGGTTGCGGGATCGGTTCGGCGGGCATAGCTTTGCCGTCTTCGGGGCGCCGCCGGCGTCCCGCGCCCGGGCAGGCTCGCGCCCGGGGAAGGACCGCGGCCACGCGGCACTGAAGCAGCTCCTTCTCCCATCTCCAGTCGTGCCATGTCCTGGTTCACGAACCTGATCGGAGGCCGCTCCGGGGCGCCGGAGGAGCGGGATCCGGATTATTACGAGGAGGGGTCGGTCCTGCTCCATCAGGAGAAGTACCACGAGGCCCTTACCTCTTTTCGCCTCGCCCTGCGCGAGAGCCCCAACGACACCGACGTCCTTCAGCAGATCGCCGTGGCCTACACGCGCATCGGCATGACGGACGAGGCGGTCAAGACGTACCGCCGCGTGCTGGAGCTGAAGCCGCACGCGTCGGGAGCCCACTACGGGCTCGCCTTTCTGCTGCTGCAGCAGGGCCAGCAGGACGGGGCCGTGGCGCACCTTCGCGCCTTTCTGGCCCGTCCACCCAGCATTCCCAACGCGGCGCGGCACGTGTCGCACGCGCGCCAGACGCTCGCCGAACTCACCGGCGAGGGCGAGGGATCGCCGGAGCTGCAGCTTCCCCTGTGATGGACGAGGGCGGCGCGCCGGGCGTGGTGCTGGCCCTGAGCACCGCCCCCGACGCCGGGACCGCCGCGCGCATCGGGCAGGCGCTGGTGGACGAACGTTTGATCGCCTGCATGAACGTGGTGCCGGGGCTCACCTCCATCTACCGGTGGGAGGGCGAAGTCCGGCACGACAGCGAAGTGCTCATGCTGATGAAGACGCGGCCCGGGCGTGTGGACGCGCTGCGGGCGCGCATTTCCGAGCTGCACCCGTACCGGGTTCCGGAGCTGCTGGTGGCTCCGGTTGTGGAGGGTCTGGCGCCGTACTGCCGCTGGGTGCGCGACGAGACGGCGGGCGATGACGAGTAGCGGGACGGAAGGGCCGGCCTTCCCCGTGGAACTGAAAGCGGACATGGCTCGGATGACGATGGCGGAGGACGAAGCCCCCAAGCAGGACGAAGCCGCGGCCGTGACGGACGCGCCGCGCAAGCGCGGCCGCAAGCCGCAGGACGACGCGCCCGAGCAGCCCGCCAACGATCCGTGGGCGGCCAAGCTGGAGCGCGCCGAATCGCTGGCCGCGGCCGGAAGCCACGCCGACGCCGCGGAGGCGTTCGGCTCCGTGGCGGCCGCGCAGCCGGAAAACCTGCGCGCGGCCGTGGGCATGGGCTCGGCGCTGTTCGCGGCCGGCAAGTACGACGGCGCCGAAAAGGAGCTCCGGCGCGCGCTCAAGCTGGCGCCGGACGCGTCGGAGGTCAGCTACCTGCTGGGCCACACGCTGTACAAGAAGGGCGTGTACGCGGCCGCGGCCACCGCGCTTCGCCGCGCCGTGGAGCTGGACCCGGAGCACGGCGCCGCGCACTTCGTCCTGGGCGAGGCGCTCAACCAGATGGCGGAATCCGACGCGGCCATCGAGGCGCTCGAGGAGGCCGTGCGCCTGGTGCCGGAAAACGGCAAGGCGTACTACGCCATGGGCATCGCGTACGACCGCAAGGGCAACCACGACCGCGCGGCGGAGATGTACCGCCTGTCGCGCGAAGTGGGCAAGACGGCCTGATTCCGTGTGTCCGGTGGATGATGAACGCCCGCGGCTTCCCCCGGAGCCGCGGGCGTTCTCCGTTTCCTCTCCTGAACCCGCATTCGATGATGATCCGCCGTCTCGCCCTGCTTCTGTCGATCGCGCTCGCCGCGCCCGCCGCCGCGCAGGACTTCGTGCCGGCCGACTCGGCCCTCATCGCCAACCATGCGCTGACCGAGGCAGAGATCGGCCGGGTGGTCGCGCTGGCGGAGCGCGCGGATTCGGTGTTCCGCGCCGCGCCGGACGCGTTCGCCGGAATCCACTCCAAGGAGGACGGGCCGTACACGATCGACGGAATCGCGGTCCGGTACGGATCCAACGCGGCCTTTCGCGCGGAACTGGAGCGGGCGGGCATCACTGCGCGCGAGTTCGTGCTGACCATGGCGGCCATCGTCAGCGCGCTGCGTGCGTCGATGGAAGAATCCGAGCGGCGCGATGCGCTGCCTCCGGTCGAAGCCGCGAACCTGCGGCTGGTGCAGGCGCTGGATGAGCCGATTACGCGCATGTTCGCCACGCTGCGGCGCGTGATCCCGGGCTGACGATCACCCGAACAGAACGCCCGCGGCTTCCTTCCGGAGCCGCGGGCGTTCTGCATTCTGGTCATCCCGATCGCGCGTCGTTCCGCTCCAACCGCCCGATCCTGATTCGCGCGCCGGGCGGGCTCAGCGACGCCGGTCGGCGGTCCTGATGTCGATCAGTAGTTCACCGCCACGTCCATCACCCACGTAACGCCGAACTTGTCGGTGAGCATCCCGTACAGCGGGGCGCCCCAGGGCGCGGGGCCCAGATCCGCCTGGATGGCGGCGCCGTCCTTGAGCGCGTTCCAGTAGCCGGTGACCTCGTCATCCGCCCCGGCATCGCCGCGGATGGACACGAAAACGGACTTGTCGCCGCGGTCAAAGGAGAGGGCGGAGGGGACGTCGTACGCCATGACGTGAAAGCCGTTCTCGCCCTGCACCTGGCCCCACATGATCTGGTCCGCCTCCTCCGCCGTGGCCAGACCGCCCTGGCTCTGGACGTTGTGCGCCTGCGCAAAGGTCACGGCGGCCAGCTGCCCGCCGAACGCTGCCTGGTAGAATTCCAGCGCCGCCCTGGCCTGTCCGCGAAAGTTCAGGTGAGTGGTGGTCGTGATGGCCATGACTGGTTCTTTCGTAAAAAGATTGGCGTGATGGTGCGATGTGATCCGGACGTCGCGCGACGCCGGTTCAGCCGCTGGCGCGGGTGCCAGCGGGATTCGGTGATGACGCTCAGCGCGGGCGTTTCAGCGGGCGGATGCGTCCGGTGCGGCGCGGGACAGCAGGGCGGGCATCAGCACGCCGTCCACGATGGCGAGCAGGAAATCCCCGTCGAACGCCTTGCGCTGCACCAGTGTGCGGTAGGCGGCCATGGTGGGCAGAACCGTGCTGAGCGTCTCGATGTCCACGCTGCCGGCCACCTCACCCCGTTCCACCGCGCGCCGCATGAGGGTCAGGTGAGCCTCGGCCCACGGGTCGGCGAGCGCTCTGTGCACGGCGTCGGCAAACGCGGGATTGTGCGACACCATCGAGACGAGTCCGGCCGCCGTCCTGTCCCTGCGCTCGATCTCCGCCGCGGACTCGGGTTGAAAGAGCGCGAGCAGATCGGCGCGCAGGCTGCCGGTGTCGGGCAGGGTGGACATGGGAATCTGCCGCAGCTTCAGACGCGCGACGGCCTCCAGCGCCATTTCTTCCTTGGATGACCAGCGCCGGTACACGGTCGCTTTGCCCGCCCGGGCCTTGAGCGCGACCGCGTCCATCGTCATCGCCGCATATCCGACATCGCCCAGCACCTCGATGGCCGCGTCCAGGATGGCGCCGTCGCGGGAGTGATCGCGCTTGCGGCCCGTCCGTACCGGCTCCGCCCTGTCGTCGGCCGCGCTGCCCGGCTGGGCAGTGCCGGTCGACCGGTCCGCCGCCGCCCGTGTCGTTTTCTTCATCATGGTAATAACGATACTCACTGGTTCCGAAACGCACAAGATCCGGAACTGATCAGTTTAGATATGCGGACCGGAGTTCCTCCCGGCCGGGAGGATCTCCGCGGCGCGACTGAGCTGCCCGATTGACATCCGCCGGGATCGTTTTGATCTTTATCCGTCCGCCGCATCCGGCACTGACCGGGTCCGGCGGAATCCCGCCCACCAGACGAGAGACGACGCATGCGGCTGTTCCTGACCGGTGTTCACCCCACTTTCACCGTCAGGACCGGAGCATGTGCTTTTGTCTACTCAAACATCCGACGTTCGCGTCATCGCGGAGCGGCTGGCGTATTCGCTGGCTGACGGCCGCACTCTATTCTCTGATCTGACACTCGGTTTCGGCCGCGAGCGCACGGGGCTCGTGGGGCCGAACGGCACCGGCAAGAGCACGCTGGTGCGCCTGCTGGCGGGCGAACTGCGCCCGTCCGCGGGCTCCGTCGTGCGCACGGGTTCCATCGGCTACCTTCCGCAGGACTTTCGCGTGGCGCCTGACCAGCCGCTGGCGGACGTGCTCGGCATCGCGGAGCGATTGTCCCGCGTGGACCGCGTGCTGGCCGGAGAGGCGTCGGGCGACGATCTGGATCTCGTCAACGCCGACTGGGACCTGCGCGAGCGGGCGGAGGCCGTGCTGGCGCGGCTGAACCTGTCGCACCTGCGCCTCGACCGTCCCGTGGCGGACGTCAGCGGCGGCGAGGCGACGCGCGTGGCGCTGGCGGGCGTGCTGCTGGCGGAGCCGGATTTTCTGCTGCTGGACGAGCCCACCAACAACCTGGACGCCGCCGGACGCGAGGCGCTGTACGGCTTTGTGGAGGGATGGACGGGCGGGCTGCTGGCCGTGAGCCACGACCGCGGGCTGCTGCGGCGGATGGACCGCATCGTGGAACTGACGCACGCCGGAGCCCGCGTCTACGGCGGCGGATGGGAGCTGTACCGCGCCCAGCGCGCCGCGGAGGCCGAGGCCGCCGCGCGCGAGTTCGCCAGCGCGGAGCACGCGCTGAAGCGGGCGCGGCGCGATGCGCAGGCCCTGCGCGAGCGGCAGGCGCGCAGCGACGCCCGGGGCCGGCGCTTCGCCGAAACGGCCAACATCCCCCGCATCAAGCTGGGGATGATGAAGGAGACTGCGGAGGGCACCGGTGCCCGGGTGCGCGAAACCGCCGCGCGGCTTGTGGAGGACGGCCGCTCGCGCCTGGACGCCGCCCGCGAGCGCGTGGACGAGCAGGCGCGACTGGCGCTCGATCTGCCCTCCGCCGCCGTCCCCGCCGGCAAGATCGTGGTGGATGTGGATCAGGTCACGTACCGCCATCCCGGCGCGGAAACGGCCGTGATCGACGGCGTCTCGCTTCGGATTACGGGGAGCGAGCGCATCGCCATCGTCGGGCGCAACGGTGGAGGCAAGACGACGCTGCTGCGGCTCATGACCGGCGAACTGCGGCCGGAGAGGGGAACGGTGCGGCTCGGTCTGCCATCCACCGAGGTCGCGTTCTTTGACCAGCACACGCAGCGGCTGCGGGACGGGGAGAGCGTGCTGCAGAACTACCGTGCCACGAATCCGGACGTGGACGAGACGGCGGCCCGGCACGCGCTGGCCCGCTTCCTGTTCGAGGGCGAGGCCGTCCATCAACCCGCGGGATCGCTGAGCGGCGGGCAGCGGCTGCGCGCGGCGCTGGCGTGCGCGCTCAACGGGTGGCATCCGCCGCGCCTGCTGGTGCTGGACGAGCCGACCAACCACCTTGATCTCGACAGTCTCGAGGCGCTGGAATCCGTCATCCGCGGCTACGATGGCGCGCTGCTCGTCGTCAGCCACGACGCGGCGTTTCTGGACGCGATCGGCATCGGCCGGCGGATCGAACTCGGTTGATCGAAGGCAACGAAGCGGCCGGGTGGATGGTGATCCGCCCGGCCGCTCCGGTTCGATCCTCCGTCGATCATCATCCCCTTTTCCTTGGATTGTGATGCTCATCTCCAGGCTGGTCAGGACGGTTGCCGCCGCGCTGTTCGCCGCGTTCCTGGCGGTGCCCGCCGCCGCGCAGATTCACCTTGACCTGGACGCCGAGCCCATTGAGGACGTGTGGCTCACCGAAGCCGATCTGCTGCGGATGGAAACCCTCGCGGTGCGGCTGGACAGCGTGTTCAGGCGGAATCCCGGCGCGTTCAAGGTTCCCCAGGTGCCCAAGGCGACGGTTTCGCTGGATTCCGCCGGACGGATTCTGGAGTCGTATCCCACGCTGGGAGCGGAACTGGCGCGGGTGGGCATGACGGGGCGCGAGTTCATGGGGATCGCCTGGTCGCTGCTGCACGGCGCCGTGACGTCCGCCGCGCAGGGTGACATTCAGCCCGAGCCCGCCTCGGCGCTCAGCGCGAACATCCGGCTGGTGCGACTGAACGAAACACGCGTCGACCACATCTTCACCATCATCTCGCGGATCTTTCCCGACTGACGCGCGGCGGCGGGCCGGCGCTCCGCGGCCCTGCGGACCGAGGCCTCCCCATGCCCGCGACGCCGGTTTTTGTCCTACCTCTTGGCAATGTCCGCCCGCAAAACCCGCACGCCGCGTGAATTGCGGCGCCGCCCGCCGCCGGTTATCATCCCCGCTCCTGAACCCAGATCCAGACGGTGCCCACACGGGCGCCTCCCATTTCGCGGAATCGGCAAAGCAAGGCATGGCGGACAACGACCTGATGGAAAAGCTCGTCTCCCTCTCCAAGCGTCGGGGATACGTCTTTCAATCGTCCGAGATCTACGGCGGCACCGGTTCCGTGTGGGACTACGGCCCGCTGGGCGTGGAGCTCAAGCGCAACGTAAAGGACGCGTGGTGGCGCGCCATGGTGCACGAGCGCGACGACATCGAAGGTCTTGATGCCGCCATCCTCATGCACCCCAAGGTGTGGGAGGCCAGCGGCCACGTGGAGAACTTTACCGACCCGCTGGTGGAGTGCCGCAACTGCCACCGCCGCTTTCGCGTAGACATCCTGCTGGCCGAAACCGGCGCCGCGGAGATGGAAGCCGCGCGCTGCCCCAGCTGCGGCAAGACGGGAGAGTGGACGGAGCCGCGCTCCTTCAACCTGATGTTCAAGACGTTCATGGGGCCCGCCGAGGACTCCGCCAACGTCGTGTACCTGCGTCCGGAAACCGCGCAGGGCATCTACGTGAACTTTCTGAACGTGCAGCAGAGCGCGCGGCAGAAGATTCCGTTCGGCATCGCGCAGATCGGCAAGGCGTTCCGCAACGAGATCACGCCCGGGAACTTTACGTTCCGCACGCGCGAGTTCGAGCAGATGGAGATGCAGTTCTTCGTCAAGCCGGGCTCCGACGAGGCGTTCTTTGAGCAGTGGCGCGAGGCCCGCTTCAAGTGGCACACCGACGTGCTGGGCCTGTCGCCGGACCGCCTGCGCTACCATCCGCACGAGAAGCTGGCGCACTACGCCAGCGCCGCGGGCGACGTGGAGTTCTACTTCGGCGGCACCATCGGCGACGGCGGGTGGGGCGAGATCGAAGGCATCCACAACCGCACCGACTTCGACCTCAAGCGCCACCAGGAGTACTCGGGCAAGCGCCTGGAGTACATCGATCCCGCGGCGGGCGAGCGCTACATCCCGTACATCATCGAAACCTCCGTGGGCGCCGACCGCGCCACGCTGGCCGTGCTGGCCAACGCGTACCGCGAGGACGTGGTGGATGGCGAAACGCGCGTGGTGCTGAGCATCAAGCCGTCGCTGGCCCCGCTCAAGTGCGGCGTGTTTCCGCTGGTCAAGAAGGACGGCATGCCCGATCGCGCCACGCAGATTCACGAGGATCTGCGCCGCCGCGGCATTCCCAGCTTCTACGACGAAGCCGGCGCCATCGGCCGCCGATACCGCCGCCAGGACGAGGCCGGCACGCCGTTCTGCATCACGGTGGATGGCGAAACGATGGAGCAGGGCACCGTCACCATTCGCGACCGCGACACCATGGAGCAGTCGCGCATCGCCCAGGACCAGATCCCCGCGTTCCTCGCCGAGCGCCTGGCCTGATCCGGCTTTTTGTTGATGGATGAACGGCGGCTCGCGCGTGCGGGCCGCCGTTCTGCCTTTTCATCCGGCTGAAAGCGAGGAACACCGTTTCACGCGGGGGACGCGGAGGGAGCGGGGGAACGCGGGGGGAACCGCTGGGATGCCGACGATCGTCCCTGCTGTTCCTCCGCGTTCCTCTCTGTTGAAACCTCCGCGTCCTCCGCGTGAAACCCTGACCGTGGGCCGTCAAGGAAATGCGCGCCTGATCGTTGCATCCGGTACGCGGCGGCGGTACGTACAAACTGCCGCGCGATCCTCCTCGTGTTCCTCTCCTCCGCACCCCGGCCGACCGATGCGAATTCCTGCCCGATTTCTGCCGTGCGCCGCCGCGGCGCTGCTGGCCGCGTCCGCCGCAGAGGCGCAGCGCCGCCCGCGCGAAAGCACGGGGAGCGTCACCGTGGTGGAATCCGCCGATCCGGCGAACTACCCGGCGCGCTTCGAGGTGGTGGGGCGGGGGCCGGTGCCGCGCATGCGCAGCACGGAACTGTGGGCGTTCCGCGGCGTGGACGGGCGCGACTACGTGTACACCGGCACCAACGGCGGCTGCGCGCAGTGCGTGGGCAGCACACTCTTCATCTGGGACGTGAGCAATCCCGCCGCGCCCGTGCTGACGGATTCGGTGATGGTGGACGCGGGCGCCATCAGCGACGTGGCGGTGAACCAGGCAGGGACCCTCGCGGCGCTGGCCCGGCGCGGCGGCACCACCCGGCGCAACGGCGTGGTGTTTCTGGACCTGGCCGACCCCGCGCACCCCCGGCCCGCGGGGCACTTCTGGGAGTCGCTGGGCGGCGGCGTGGAGTCCGTATGGCTGGACGGCGACCGGCTGTACGCGTCGGACCTGGCCACGGGCGAAATGGCCGTGCTGGACGTGAGCAATCCGCGCGACGCACGGGTGGTGGGGCGGTGGGCGCCGCCGCTGGGGCCCAACATCGATGCATCCAGCCGCTTTCTGGCCGACGTGCAGGTGCGCGACGGGCTGGCCTACCTGGCGTACTGGAACGACGGATTCGTGATCCTGGACGTGGGCAACGGCGTGCGGAGCGGCACGCCCAACCGCCCGCGCCTGGTTTCGCAGACGCGCTACACCACGCAGTACAACCGCCAGCGGTACGGCAACACCAACGCAGTGTTCGCCTACACCACGGCGGACGGGCGGCGCCTCGCGTTCGTGGGCGATGCCATCGTGCCGCCGGGGGCGGACCCGCGCCGGCCCATGGAGATCGGCGGGCGGCTGCACGTGTTCGACGTGACGCGGGTAGAGGCGCCGCGCGAGGTGGCGTGGTACGAGGTGCCGGGGCGGGGAATCAGCCGCTTCTGGGCCGAGGGCGACCGCCTGTACGTGGCCACCAACAACGGCGGCCTGCGCGCGCTGGACGTCTCGGTTCCCCTTTCCGGACGGCTGCGCGACCCGGAACTGGCGGTGCTGCCCACCCGCGATGCGGCCTCCGCCGTGCCCGAACTCTCCGTCACCTGGGCGGCCATGGCGCACAACGGTCTGGTTTTCGCGACGGACCTGCACTCGGGACTGTGGGTGACGCGCCTGCTTCCCGCCGCGCCGTAACGCGCGGCGGAACCGCGCGCCCGCCCTTTCGCCGCGCACGCGGGACCGCTACCATGCCCGCGCGGGGACGCGCGTCCGCGACACGCCAAACGTTACGGGGATCCGGGATGAGGAATCAGGACGACGATCAGGACGAGGGCACGCCGGAGCAGGAAGCTCCTTCGGAACGGCCCAACGCGCTGACGGAGGGAATCCGCGAGCGGCTGTTCAAGTCGCGCACGCTCATCATCAGCGGCGGCATCGACCAGCAGCTGGTAAGCAACATCATCGGGCAGCTGCTGGCCATGTCGGCCGAAAGCGAAAAGCCCATCAACATGTTCGTCAACTCGCAGGGCGGGCACGTGGAGTCGGGCGACACCATCCACGACGTGATCCGCTTCATCAAGCCCAAGGTGCGCATGATCGGCACCGGGTGGGTGGCCAGCGCCGGCGCGCTCATCTTCGTGGCGTCGCCGCGCGAGGAGCGCTTCTGCCTGCCCAACACGCGCTTTCTGCTGCACCAGCCGGCGGGCGGCGCGGGCGGCACGGCGGCGGACATCGCCATCGAAGCCAACGAAATCATCCGCATGCGCGGCCGCATCAACCGCATCTTCATGCGCGAGACGGGGCAGACGCTGGAGCGCATTGAAAAGGACACCCACCGCAACTTCTGGCTCAGCGCCGAAGAAGCGGTGGACTACGGCCTCGTCAGCCGCATCATCCAGAGCGTCGACGAGCTGGACTAGGTCCGTCGCGCATCCGCTGCGAGCGAGGGCGCGGTCCGGGTTCCGGGCCGCGCCCTCGCTTCATCCCCGCCACTCATCCGTCGTGACCACCTATTCCGCCACGCAGCGGGCCCGGCTTGACGGCACCCTGCTCGCCTCCGCCGTAGTCGTGCCGCTGCTGACCGCCGCCGCCGCGCTGGGGGCGGACAGCTGGCCGGCGCGCCGCTTTCTGGCCCTGTACACGGGGCCGTTCTTTTTCGCTTTTTTCATCTGGGCACGGCTGCGGCTGCGGGAGCCGGGCCCGCACTCCCGCGGCGCGCTGGCGGTGGACGCGGCGGCGGTGATCGCCGCTGCGCTGCGGCTCCTGTCGCCCGCGGTGCCATGGTCCGGGCACATGGTGTTCTACACGTACAGCGCGTTCACCACGCGGTCGCTGCCCTACGCGCTGCTCATGCTCGTCCTTGCCGGCTCCGCGACGTGGTTCAAGCTGGTGCTGTGGGATGATCCGTGGTCGTGGGGGCTGGGGATCGTGCTCGGCCTGTTTCTGGCCGCGCGGCGCACCGTGGTCCATCGTGCGCGTCCCCCTGTGGCGCCAGAGGAGAAGGTCCGGCCGCCGCTGTCCGAACCTTCCGGCCCGTCCTGATCGCGATCAGGAGATGTGGATGTCGTTCGATGGAGGGTCGTGCACGTCTCGCAGTGGCGCGAGTAGGTTGATGCGATCATCCACTTCCCGCCCGATGCACCCTGACGAGTTCGCCGCCGATGACGTTTGAGGAGTTCGAGAGCGAGGCGCACAGGCTGTTCGCCACCATTCCGCCCGAGTTCCGCGGCGGGGTGGAGACCGTGCGGGTGTCCGGGCGCACGGTGCTGCATCCGGAACTGCCCGACGTCTACACGATGGGCGAGTGCGCCACGGGCGAGCTGGACTACGAGGACGGCGTGCCGGAGCCGACGCGCTCCGAAGTGCGCCTCTTCTATGGATCGTTCCGCGCGCTGGCGGAACAGGATGAGGATTTCGACTGGCAGGGCGAGCTGTGGGAGACGCTGACCCACGAAATCCGCCACCACCGCGAATCCGCCGCGGGCGAGGACGCGCTGGAGGACTACGATGACGCGTCGGACGAGAACTTCAAGCGGCGCGACGGGCTGTCGTTCGACCCGTTCTTCTACCGCGGCGGCGAGCCGGCGGGGGAGGGCGTGTGGGAGGTGGATGACGACGTATTCGTGGAGATGATCGTCGATGAGCGCCGGGTGAGTCCGGAGCAGGACATCGAGGTGATCATCGACGGCGAGCGGATCGGCGTTCCAGTGCCGGACGATCTGGGCGACGTCTGCTTTCTGTACCTGGAGGGATTCGGCGAGACGCCGGGAGATGTCACCGTGGTCCTGGTGCGGCGGATCGGCTTCTGGGAGCAGCTGCGCACCCTTTTCCGCCGCGAGGAGCCCATCGTCGCCGAGTGGACGCTCGCGGAAGGCGACTGGGTACGCCGCGGCCCCGCGGGCGACCGCCCGGACTGATCGCTCGCGAGACAACCCCGCGCTTCCTCGACTTCGGATGCGCCAAGGACCGAGCGCGGATCGACGTTGATCTCAGAAGGGCATCGCTGTATCTTTGCCGGGTAATTCCTCGGGTTCGGCACCGTTCGCGCGGGAGCCTGCGGGCTGCGAGCGGTGTTGTCGAGGTAGAAACCCCGTCGTTCTCTCCGGAGGATGGCGGGGTTTCACGTTTGTCCCGCATCTCCGCAATGATCGCCGTTGCTGGCGGGGCGGCGGCGGGGAACGGTAAGTTGCATCCATCAGCGGATTCGCGGAAGTGGACACAGAGGGAGCGCGCGCGTGGCGGATGGAATGAAGCAGGTGGGTGACCGGGCCCCGGACCCGGCGCGGCTGACGCCGTACGAACTGGCGTTTCTGGAAGGCGACTTTGAATCGCGCGTCTTTCCCGCCATCGAAGCCGAAGCCAAGGAGCGCGGCGAGGACGCGGCTCAGCGGGAGCGCTTCACCTTCATCGGCCAGGCGGGCGACGCGGTGCGCGACATCATCCCCGAAGACGCCCCGCCGGAGATGCTGGAGGAGTACCGCGCGCTCTTCTACCACGCCTTCAATTTCTGGAGCGCCGGGCGGCGGACGTACGTGCTGGACGCGCCGGTGGCCCGCTACCTGGTGGAATCGTCGCCGCGGCTGGACGCGTGGACCTTTGCCGTCCCCGCGCCGGCGTTCTACCTGCAGCTTCCCGCCAACCTGTTCTGGGCCAGCATCACGCCGGAACTGCCGCCGGAGCCGGTGGACGGCTTCTTCGTGACCGTCGCCCAGCAGGCGGACGCGCGCGGCGTACCGTTCGCCCACCTGCAGGGGCTGATGGTGCTGGGCATCCACCGCAACCGTCCGGGCTTCAGCGTCATTCCGTTCGACGCGGAGGTCGGCGCCGGAATCCCCGCCGTGTGGGCCGAACCGGGGCGCGAGGAAGGGCGCGACTTTGAGAACGTGCTCCCCGGCGGCGACATGGCCGGCCTGTACTCCATCCTCACCACCAGCGAAGCGCTCAAGCTGATCGCGCTCGCTGCGTGGTACATCGGCGAGAACGCGGCGGATGTCAGTCCTGAGCCCGCCGCCGACCTCCCCGCGGACGATGGCGTCGCGCCGGTGTCGCGAATGGATTTTCTGCGCGTGCGCTTCGGCGGAGGCTCCGCGGCATGACGGCGCGCGAAGCCGGCGCGGTGCTGGCGGAAATCGCGATGCTGCTGGAGGTGGTGGGCGGCAATCCGTTCCGCGCCAAGGCCTTCTCCACCGCCGCGCGCTCGCTGGAAACCTCCGCCGCCGACCTCGCCTCTCTCGCCGCGGAGGGCCGCCTGCGCACGCTGCCCAACGTGGGCGAGGGGATCGCGTCGGTGCTGGAGGAACTCCTGGCCAACGGCACGTCCGCCATGCTGGAGGAGCTTCGCGCCAAGACGCCCGTCGGCCTGTACGACATGATGCGGATCAAGGGCCTGGGCGCCAAGCGCATCCGCACCCTGTACGCCGACCTGGGCATCGACAGCCTGGACGCGCTGGAGGCGGCCGCGTCCGCCGGGCGCATCGCCAAGGTGGCGGGGTTCGGCGCCAAGACAGAGCAGAAGATCCTGGAGGGCGTCGCCTTTGCGCGCTCGCTGCGGGGGCGCCGCCGCTACTACCAGGCGGTGGAGTCCGCGGCGGGGCTGCTGGAGTTGATCGAGGGCCTCCCCGGCGTGGTGCAGGTGCGCGCGGCGGGGCAGATCCGCCGGCGGCTGGAGGTGGTGGACGCGCTCGACTTGGTCGCGGCCGCCGACGATCCGGCCGCCGTGCTCGCCGCCTTTCGCGCCATCCAGGGCACCGAATCCCCCGATGCCTCCGCCGCGGACGCGCCCGCCGAGGTGCGCCTGGCGGATGGCCTTCTCGCGCGCCTCGTGTGCGTGACGCCCGCGCGCTTCGGCGCCGCGCTGGTACGGGAGACGGGGAGCGCCGAACATCTCGCGCAACTGACGGAACGCGCGGCGGGGATGGGGCTGCGGCTGGACGGGGAAGGGTTGTTCGATGGAAAGAAATCCGTGCCGACCCCGGACGAGGAGGCGGTGTACAGGGCGCTGGATCTGGCGTGGATCCCGCCCGAACTGCGCGAGGGATGGGGCGAGATCGAGGCGGCCGCGGCGGGAACGCTTCCGGTTCTGATCGAGCCGGGCGACCTGCGCGGCACCTTTCACTGCCACACCACCTACTCCGACGGCCGCGCCACGGTGGACGAAATGGCGGACGCGGCGCGCGAGCGCGGCTGGTCGTACCTGGGGATCGCGGACCACTCGCAGTTCGCCGCGTACGCGGGCGGCCTTTCCCCCGCGGCGGTCCGCAAGCAGCACCGCGAGATCGACGCGTGGAACGCGGAGCACGGCGGCCGGGGCAAGAAGCGGTTCCGCCTGTTCAAGGGCGTGGAGGCCGACATCCTCGCCGACGGCCGGCTGGATTACGACGACGACGTGCTCGCCGGCTTCGACTACATCGTGGGCTCCGTCCACTCCGGTTTTCAGATGCCGGAGCGGGAGATGACGGACCGGCTGATCCGCGCCGTCTCCCATCCGCGAATCACCATGCTGGGCCACGCCACCGGCCGCCTGCTGCTGCGCCGCGACGGCTACGCGGTGGATGTGCGGGCCGTGATCGACGCGGCGGCGGCGAACGGCGTGTGCGTGGAGATCAACGCCGATCCCAACCGGCTGGACGTGGACTGGCGAAATGCGCGTTACGCGGCGGAAAAGGGCGTACTGATCCCCATCAACCCCGACGCGCACTCTACCGGCGCGCTGGGCAACGTACTGTTTGGAGTGAACGTGGCGCGCAAGGCGTGGATCACCGCGCCGCAAGTGCTGAACACGTGGGAGCTGGACCGCCTGGAGAACTGGTTTGCCGAGAGAAAGCAGAAAAGCGCGCCGTGAGCGCACATCGTCCATCCTGACCGAGTTGGCGGCGCTGTACCCCGACAGCCGGTGCTCGCTGGATTACCAGGACATGCTGCAGCTCGTGGTGGCGACCGTCCTTTCCGCGCAGTGCACCGACGCGGCGGTGAACCGCGCCACCCCCGCGCTGTTCGCCCGCTTCCGCACGGCGGCGGACTACGCGGCGGCGTCGCAGGACGAGATGGAAGAGCACCTGAAGTCGCTCAACTTCTTTCGCAACAAGGCGAAGTCGCTCATCGGGCTGGGGCGCGCGCTGCAGGAGCGGCACGGCGGCCAGGTCCCGGCCGACCTCGCGGCGCTCACCCAGCTTCCCGGCGTAGGGCGCAAGACGGCGAACGTGGTGCTCGGTGTCGGGTTCGGGATGGCGGAGGGCGTGGTGGTGGACACGCACGTCAAGCGGATCGCGGCGCGGCTGGGGCTGACGCGCGAGGAGGATCCGGAGCCGATCGAGCAGGACCTGCTCAAGCTGCTGGACCGGGACGACCGCGTGATCTTTACGCACCGCATCATCGACCACGGCCGCGCGGTGTGCACCGCCCGCCGCGCGTTCTGCGAGCGCTGCACCCTGGCGCCGCTCTGCCCGTCCGCGCCGGAAGCGTACCGCGTCCCCGCCGCCCCGCGCGAAATGGCCGTCGCCTGACCGCGCCCGTGCGACTGGACACCGCATGCAGAGGAAAGCCTCACGGCGTGGCCGTGGGGCTTTCCGCGTCTGATCCGCCGAACCGGTTCACCGAGATGCGCACGCGTCTGATTCCCGCCATCCATTGTACGTTCGGGCGCTCGGTTGCATCGATGTTCGTGAGGGGATATCGCTGGATCTATGGATGAGTGCGTCCACGAGGGGTATGTTTACGACAAGGATTGCAGAATAGAAGCTGCTCCGTTACGTTTCTGCTCCGGGTGCAGAGGCGCCCAGATCTCGGAGACACGTCTTCTGGAGAGGATCAGATGAAGAAGCTGGAGATTGAAGGGCTCGACGTGGAGTCGTTCACCACGGAGCCCCAGGCGGCCCTGGTCGCCCAGACGCCGATGTACTGCACGGGCTGCGACAGCACCTGCGGCATCATCGCCCCGGATTTCAGCGAGCTCTGTTACTGACGGGAAGGGCGCGGAACGAACGTTTCGCGCACGGTTCATCGCCAACACGGGAGAACGACCATGAAGACGCTCAACATCTCCGATCTGGACGTCGCGACTTTTGAGATCAGCGACAAGGTGACCCGCGAGGCCGTGTGGCCCTGCACCGGCTGCCTGAGCGGCTGCGGCATCAATCCGCCCGCCTGACCTGCGCACGACGGGCCGGCTCCCCACGGGGAAGCCAGCCCGGCTCGCGTTTGCCGCCACGCACGTTCCTGCATTCCGATCGCCGCACCGTGGCGTGTGAGGGATTAGGATGACGGGCCGGGCCTCTTTCGGGAGGCACGGCCCGCTTTGTTTGATGGATGATGCCCGGCGGTCGCGCGGCGGCGGGTACAGGTATACATTCCCTACCTGCGGATCGCGGCGGTCCTGGTGGATAGGAATCGCCGCGAGCCGCGCATCCGGCGCTGTCCGCAACGGCCGCAGCACATCATCCAGAGACCGTCGATCGATATGAGCCGCACCTCCATCTCGCAGGTCCTGGCCGGCGCCCTCGCGGCCGGCCAGCCGGTGACCGTAAAAGGCTGGGTCCGCACCCGGCGCGACTCCAAGGCCGGGCTGTCGTTCATCCACGTGCACGACGGCTCCTGCTTTGCGCCCATCCAGGTGGTGGCGTCGAACGAACTGCCGAACTACGCCGGCGAGGTGCAGCGCCTCACCACCGGCTGTTCGGTCTCGGTGCGCGGCGAGGTGATCGCCACGCCGGACCGCCCGCAGCCGTTCGAGATCCGCGCGGACTCGGTGGAAGTGCTGGGCTGGGTTGAGGATCCGGAAACGTATCCCATTCAGCCCAAGCAGCACTCCATGGAGTTTCTGCGCGGGGTGGCGCACCTTCGCCCGCGCACCAACACCTTCGGGGCGGTGGCGCGCGTGCGCCACACGCTGTCCATGGCGGTGCACCGCTTTTTTGACCAGCGTGGCTTCTTCTGGGTGCACACGCCCATCATCACCACCAGCGACGCCGAGGGCGCGGGCGAGATGTTCCGCGTGAGCACGCTGGACCTGGCCAACCTGCCGCGGACGGAAAACGGCGCCATCGACTTTGAGCAGGACTTCTTTGGCCGCGCCGCGCACCTTACCGTTTCCGGCCAGCTGAACGTGGAGGCGTACGCCATGGCGCTCTCCAACGTGTACACCTTCGGGCCCACCTTCCGCGCGGAAAAGAGCAACACCAGCCGCCACCTTGCGGAATTCTGGATGGTGGAGCCGGAGATCGCCTTCGCCGACCTGCACGAGGACGCGGACCTGGCCGAGGCGATGCTGAAGTCCGTGTTCACCGACCTGCTGAACGAGCGCGCCGACGACATGGCGTTCTTCGAGGAGCGGGTGCAGAAGGGGGTGCTGCAGCGGCTGGAGTCGTTCGTCAGCACCAGCTTCGAGCGGATGGAGTACACCGACGCAATCCGCCATCTGGAGGGCGCCAAAAAGAAGTTCGAGTTCCCGGTCAAGTGGGGCGTGGACCTGGCGACCGAGCACGAGCGGTGGCTGACGGAGGAGCACGTGGGCCGGCCGATCGTGGTGATGAACTATCCCAAGGAGATCAAGTCGTTCTACATGCGCGAGAACGAGGATGGCCGCACGGTTGCGGCCATGGACGTGCTCGCGCCGGGGATCGGCGAGATCATTGGCGGGTCGCAGCGCGAGGAACGGCTGGACGTGCTGGACCGGCGGATGGACGAGATGGGGCTGGACCGCGAGGGGTACGCGTGGTACCGCGACCTGCGCCGCTACGGCACGGTGCCGCACGCGGGGTTCGGGCTGGGATTCGAGCGGCTGGTGGTGTACGCCACGGGGATCGCCAACATCCGCGACGCGATTCCGTATCCGCGCACCCCCGGCAGCGCCGAGTTCTGACCGGTTCTGCCGATGGGCATCGTCCGAGTCAGGGCGGTGTCGGATTCGGTGATGAAGACGGGCCCGCATCCGCCACGGTGGATGCGGGCCCGTTCTCGGTCGGGGATCGCGCGGATGGTTGGTTGCGGCGGGCGGTCCTCAGGGCGGGCCCCCACCCGGGCCGGCACCACCGGCCCACCCTCCCCCAAAAAAGACTGGGGGAGGGTCACTAGTGTCCGGCTAACTGTCAGATGAGGATGCC
>NZ_JACHIA010000037.1 GCF_014202995.1 Longimicrobium terrae | reverse complement strand
CGCCCCACACGCGGGGTGAATCGGAGGAGCAACCAGGCCTGCGCAGACAAGATACGGCTCAGGCGCGCATCCACATAATCATACGAGGCTGGACAGGTAGATCCTTCGTCGGCGCCAAGCGGCGGCGCGGCAACGGGTTCGGCCGGCGCCTCCTCAGAGCGTGTTGAAAAACGTCAATCAGGCAGATGTTCGAACTGCGGAACGACGCTCACCATGCCCTGTCGCGGTCGTGTTCGGCTGACGGACGAGTCCCGCGACGTACGATTTTCGCCTCAGACGGAGTTATTAAACACCCTCTCAGGATGACATGGGGGTGGCGTGTCTTCCAGGAATGGCGCCGATGCGTCCCGCGCGACGCGGTTGAAGCCCCGAACATGGACGCGTCAGCAGCCATGTGTCGGGGGTTCCCGCTGTTCGAGCGGCGGATTCATCCGCTCAGGAGACCCGCGACACGCACGATCCTCATCCCGCAAACAACTCCGCCGTTCTCCCCCTGCACGCGATGCCCGCGCTCCACGGCGTTGCCCGCCAGCGCGCTGAGGTCTCCCTTCCCCCAGGGGTTTTTGGGGGAAGGGTCGGGGATGGGGGCCCCTCTCCGCATGCGCCGCATTCTCCGGAGCACACCCGATCCGAACCCAACCTGGCGGATTCCGCCTACTTCGTCTCGAACCAGCTGCTGCCCACCCCGCCCGCCACCTTGAGCGGCACGTTGAGCGTGGCGGCGCCCTCCATCCGCTCGCGCACGAACTCGCGCACAGCGTCCTCGGTGCCGATCGGCGTCTCGAACAGAAGTTCGTCGTGCACCTGCAGCAGCATCTTGGCGGGCACCATCCCCGCCGCGATGTCGTTCTGAATGCGGATCATGGCGATTTTGATGAGGTCCGCCGACGAGCCCTGGATGGGCGCGTTGGTGGCCGCTCGCTCGCCGAACGCCCGCACATTCCAGTTGCGCGACTGGATCTCGGGAATGTACCGCCGCCGCCCCGTGAGCGTCTCGACGTACCCGCGCGTCCGGGCGAGTTCGATCTGCTCGTCCAGGTACCGCCGCACGCCGGGGAACCGCTCGAAGTACGCCTCGATGAACGCCTTGGCCTCCGCCTGGCTGATCCCCAGCTGCTGCGCCAGCGAGAACGGCCCCTGCCCGTAGATGATGCCGAAGTTCACCGTCTTGGCGCGGTCGCGCATCTCCTTGGTGACGGATTCCACCGGCACCTCGAAGATGAGGGCCGCCGTCTGCCGGTGGATGTCGGCGCCGGATCGGAAGGCGGTCACGAACGCCTCGTCGCCGGAGTAGTGCGCCAGAATGCGCAGCTCGATCTGGCTGTAGTCCGCCGACACGAAGACGTTGCCCTCCGCGGGGATGAAGCCGCGGCGGATTTCCGCGCCCATCTCCGTCCGGATGGGAATGTTCTGCAGGTTGGGGTCGGTCGATGACAGACGGCCGGTGGCGGCTACGGTCTGGTTGAACGAGGTGTGGATGCGCCCCGTCTCGGGGTTCACCATCAGCGGGAGCGCGTCCACATAGGTGCCGCGCAGCTTGTCTACCTGCCGGTACTGCATCAGCAGCGTGGGCAGACGGTGGCCCTGCGCCGCCAGCGCCTGCAGCACGTCCACGTCCGTCGACGCGCCCGTCTTGGTCTTCTTGATGACGGGCAGCCCCAGCTTGCCGAACAGGATCTCTCGCAGCTGCGGCGTGCTGCCGATGTTGAACTCCTCACCGGCTTCCGCGTAGATCTCGCGCTCCAGCTGGCTCTGCGTGGCGCGCAGTTCCTCGCTCATCCGGGCGAAGAACGGCTCGTCGATGCGGATGCCGTTGTATTCCATTTCCGCGAGCACGTGGACGAGCGGAAGCTCCACGTCGCGGAACAGGTGATCCAGCTCCAGCGCCTGCATCTCCGGCCCGAACTTGTCGGCCAGGCGCAGGGTGATGTCGGCGTCCTCCGCGGCGTAGTTGCACGCCGTCTCCAGCTCCACCTCGGCAAAGGGGATCTGCGCCTTGCCCTTTCCGGCGACCTCTTCGTACGTGATCGTGCGGTGGTCCAGGTGCTGGAGCGCGAGCGAGTCCATCCCGTGCTCGCGCCGGCCCGGCTCCAGGATGTAGCTGGCCACCATCGTATCGAACGCGATCCCCCGCAGGTCGATTCCCTCACGGCGGAAAACGAGAAAGTCGTACTTCAGGTTCTGCCCCACCTTTTCAATCGTCTCATCCTCGAGAAGATCGAGCAGCGGCTGCATCTCCGGCGAGTGCAGGTCCGGCAGGTTGCGCACGCCGGCATCCGCGTCCGGCGTGGCGTCGCCCAGCAGTTCGCCCTGGTCCGGGCCGCGCGTGCGGTGGCGGAAGGGGAGGTAGAACGCCTCCCCCACCACCACGCCGATGGAGATGCCGCACAGCGTGGCCCGCATGGGATCCTTGCTGTCCGTTTCCGTATCGACCGCGAACCGGCCGGCCTCGCGCGCCTGGGCCACCAGCGCATGCACCTCTTCCGTGGTGCTGAGCAGGCGGTAGTCGCCGGCCAGCCGGTTGGGCGCGGCCTCTGCGCCGTCGCCCGCATCCGCCGGAGCCGTGGGATGAGCCGCGGCGAACTCGCGGGCCAGCGTGTTGAACTCCAGGTCCAGGAACAGGTCCTTGAGCGCCACGCGGTCCGGCTCGCGCACCCGCAGCGCCTCCGTATCCAGATCCACCGCCAGATCTTCGCGGATGGTGACCAGACGGCGGGAAAGGCGAGCGCTGTCCGCGAACGCCTCCAGCGCCTCGCGGGCCCGCTTGCTCTTGATCTCCGCTGTGTGCGCGATGATGTCTTCGATAGACCCGTACTGCTCGATCAGCTGAATGGCCGTCTTGGGGCCGATGCCGCTGACGCCAGGGACGTTGTCGCTGCTATCGCCGATCAGGCCCAGGTAGTCCACCACGTGCTTCGGCGCGACGCCCAGCCGTTCGTGCGCGTTCCGCTCATCCACCCACTCCTCTTCCACCGCCGTCGGGCCGCCGCGGCCGGGGTTGAGCAGGCACACGTGCGGGCGGATGAGCTGGTAGAAGTCCTTGTCGCCGCTGACGATGACGGCCTCCAGCCCCGCATCCACCGCCTTGCCGGCCAGCGTGCCGATCACGTCGTCGGCCTCGTAGCCCTGAAGCTCCAGCACGGGAATGCGGAACGCCTCCACGAGCTGGCGGATACGGGGAATGCTGAGCGCCAGTTCATCCGGCATCTTTTCGCGCGTGGCCTTGTACTGGGGGTACATTTCCACGCGCTCGCTGTCGCCCGCGTCAAAGACCATCCCCAGGTAGTCCGGCTGGTGCTGGTCGATGATCTTGATGAGAAAGCGCGCCACCCCGAACGCCGCCGAGGTGTTCTCGCCGCGCGACGACACCAGCGGGCGCGAGATCAGGGCGAAGAACGCGCGGTAGATCAACGCGTATCCGTCGATCAGGTACAGGCGCTCGCGAGTCTTTTCGGGCTTTTCCACGGGCGTTCGTTGGCCGGGTTCTGGGGATGGACGGGGCGGGCGCAATCTACCCATCCACATGCGCCGCCGCCAAGCATTGCGGGAATCCGTGATTCCGCGCGTGGCCACGGCACTGAGGAACTGCCGTTTCACACGGAGGCCACGGAGGATGCACGGAGGTCACGGAGGAACAGCGGAAGAACGTCTCACGCAGAGCAGCAGAGAAGCAGAGAAAAGATGGAATGGGCTGTTCTCTGCTGCTCTGCTCCTCTGCGTGATGCCCATCCATTGCAGTTCCCCGCGACCTCCGCGACCCCCGCGGCCTCCGCGTGAGACGCTGTTTCAGTGCCGCGTGTGCCGCGGTCCGGGGTTTGCGCCCGGGGATGAACATCTCTCGCCCGGTCTGCCAATGATCCAGCTGCTGTCACGCTCGTCCAAGACGCCCGACGCCATTCCCGGCTTTCCGCTGCGCGCCGCCGCCGTGGACGTGGGCTCCAACGCCATCCGCTTTCTGGCCGCGGAGTTCACGGGGCTCACCACCTACAAGGTGCTCGCCGAGGTGCGCCAGCCGGTGCGCCTGGGCCACGAGGTGTTCCTGAGCGGCAAGCTGGCCCGCTCCGCCATGGAGGCCGCGGTGGAAGCCATCGGCGGCTTCCGCGAGCGCATGGAGGCGCTGAACATTCAGCACTACCGCGCCGTGGCCACCAGCGCCACCCGCGAAAGCCGCAACGGCGACGAGTTCGTCGCCCGCGTGGCGCGCGAAACGGGCATTCAGCTGGAGGTCATCACCGGGCGTGAGGAGGCGCGCCTGGTATACGAGGCCATCCGCGCCAATACGCCGTTCGGCAAGAAGAAGTGGATGCTGGTGGACCTGGGCGGCGGCAGCGTGGAAGTGTCGCTGGTGGATTCCGAAAGCATTCTGTGGAGCGAGTCGCACACCATGGGCTCGGTGCGGCTGCTGGAGGAGCTGGCCACCTCCGGCGAGGAGCCCGGGCGCTTTCAGCGGCTGCTGGCGGAATACGCGGCCACGCTGCGCATTCCCGTCATCACCAAGCAGTGGAATCCCGCGGGGCTCATTGCCACGGGCGGCAACATTGAGGCGCTGGCCCGGCTCGTGGGCGCGGACCCGGGACGCGGCAAGCTGGCCACGGTCTCGCTCGCGGACCTGCGCGGCGCCATCGCCAAGCTGTCCAGCATGAGCTACCGCGAGCGGGTAGACCAGCTGGGGCTGCGCGAAGACCGCGCGGACGTCATTCTCCCCGCCGCCATGGTGTACGAGCGGGTGGCGTCGCTGGCGGGCGCGACGGAGATCCTGGTGCCCGCCGTGGGCCTCAAGGACGGCGTGCTGGTGGACCTGGTGGAGGACCTGACCACCCACGAGGCGCACGAGGACCGCAAGGAGCGCGACGCCGTGGCCGGCGCGCTGGCGCTGGGCAAGCGCTACCTGTTCGACGAGAACCACGCCTCGCACGTGGCGCGGCTCGCGGGATCGCTCTTTGACCAGCTGCAGAAGGTGCACCGGCTGGACGGCGCGGACCGCCGCATTCTGATGGCCGCGTCGGTGCTGCACGACATCGGCATCTTCATCGGCCACAAGAAGCACCACAAGCACTCGCTGTACATCATCGGCCAGAGCGAAATCCCTGAATTCACGCCACGGGAGATCGACATCATGGCCAACGTGGCGCGCTACCACCGCAAGGGCACGCCGGCGGTGCACCACGAGAACTTTACGCACCTGGCCTCGGACGACCGCGAGCGGGTGGTGAAGCTGGCCTCGCTGCTGCGCGTGGCCGACGCGCTGGACCGCGAGCACCTGCAGGCGGTGCGTTCCGTCAAGGCGAGCACCAGCAAGACGAAGCTGACACTGGAGCTGGAGGGCGAAGGCGACCTTCTGCTGGAGCGCTGGGCGCTGCGGCGAAAGGCCGGCCTGTTCACCGAAACGTTCGGCCTGGAGGTGGAGGTCGCCGGGGAAAAGGACTGATCGCGGAGAGCGGCGCGCACCCCGCGCGCCGCTCTTCCGTTCATCGGGATCACGGCGATGGCGGCTTTTGGGTAGATGTTCCGCCGCGGTTCCTCTTTACGGCGCTCGCCGCGCCGTCCCGCTTCACACCTCTCCCGACACGCACCGTCTTCTCCACATGCCCCGCATCGTCCTGATCACCAACGACACTCCGCACGGCCAGCGCGTGCTGCAGGCCATATGGGATCGCGGGATCGCGCTGGACGCGGTCCTGGTGCTCACCGGCGGCTTCGGCATGCCGGTGCTGCGCGGCGCGGGGACGACCCGCCGGCTGCTGCGCTGGCCCCGGGGGATAGCGGGAACCGTCCGCCGCCGGGTGCGCTTTCATCGCGAGCGAAAGGCCGCGTACGCCGCCCGGTGCGCGCGGGTGATGGCCACGGGCGCCATGAACAGCGCACATCTGCTGCGCGATCTCCGTGCGCTGGCGCCGGACTGGATCGTTCTGGGCGGCGGCGGGATTCTGAAGCCGGAGGTGATCGCCACGGCGCGGCTGGGCGTGCTGAACGTGCACCCCGCGCTGCTGCCGTGGATTCGCGGAACGGCCGTCACGGGCCCGTCGCTGGAGAACGGCGTGGCGCTGGGTGCCACGCTGCACCGCGTGGACGCGGGGATCGACACCGGCACCATCCTGCAGCGACGGCTGATCACGGTCGAGCCCGAGACGACGCTGGGCGCGCTGGAGCGGGCGTGCAATGCGCTGGGCGCGCAGATGATGGCGGACGCGGTGGAGCACCTGGTGGGCGGGGGCGAGCCGCCGGCCGGCGTGGCGCAGGCCGTCCGTTATCCGCTGTTCACCTTTCCGGATGAGGAGCAGCTTCAGCGGCACGTTGCGCTCGCCAAGCAGGGGCGCGGCCGCGAGCTGTTCGAGGCGTGGCGGCCGCTGTGCACGGATCCCGATCGCCTCGTCCTTCCCGATCATCTTCCGACACCGGCGACCGTGACGCTGCGGGCCAGGGGCGACTGAAGTCGCGGCAACAACGGCGCAAAGTCCGCCTTCGCGGACTGTGGCTGACGCCATGTTGCGGTTCGACCGGCGTCTGTGCGTCCGCCGGTCCAGAGCGAATGAATTCGCCGCTGGTAAAACACGAAGTCCGCCTTCGCGGACTGCATCGAAGGGGCTGAGGCGGAGAGCCTGAATCATTGCACGCCGCGGCTGCGTACCGGACGGTGAGAATTCCCGTCGATCCCCCTCCCGTGGTCCATCCTGAGACAATGAACAACCAGCAGCAGTGGGCAAGGTCGCGCCTGATCATGACGGCGGCGGCCATGATCGGCGTTCTCGGCATGCTTGCCTGGGAGCACTTCCACGGCGGCGTGGTGAGCCATCACTTCCTCGCCCGCGCCGACATGCCCTCCATCTCCAATGGGTGGGGCGTGCTGCTGATTCCGGCGCTGGCCTGGTTCCTCGTGGGCCGCGTGCAGAAGCGCATCGTCCGCGCGAATCCGTCCGCCGGCCCGAAGTACCCGGCGAGCGTGGTGGTCGGCTTTGCCGGGGCGATGCTGTTCGGCGTGCTGCTCTCCGTGTTCTTTACGCTGGGCAACGAGAGCGCGACCGGAATCATGGCGCAGAGCCTGCTCCCGATCGCGCTGTTCATCCCCATCTACCGCGCGGAGTACGTTCTGGGCTTCGTGCTCGGGATGACCTTCACCTTCGGCGCCGTGCTCCCCACGATCGTCGCCAGCGTGGTCGCGATCGTCGCCGCGGTTCTGTACTGCGTGGTTCGAGAAGGTGCCGTGCGCGCTGCCGCCCGGCTCATGCGGCCGCGCGCGATTCCCGCGGCGTGACGGAAGAGGGCAGGCGATTCGGTGGATGATGATCGGAACGGCGAACGCCGGCGGAGCACGTGGCTCCGCCGGCGTTCCGTCATCCATCGAAAACGTTCAGGCGACGGCGGCGGCGCCGTACTCGCGCCGGATGACCTCGGCGATGGCGCGCGCGGAATCCGGGCGTCCGATGCGGCGCGCCTGCACGGAAAGCCGCTCCAGCACCGAGGGATCGGCGAACGCGCACGCAAACGCCTGCCGCATCTCCCCCGGCGTAAACGCGCCCAGCGCCGCGCCTTCCGCCACCACCGCGCGCAGATTCCCTTCCTCCGCGCCGGGGATGGGGCGGGTGAGCAGCAACGGCTTCCCCAGCGCCAGCGTCTCGCTCACCGTGAGCCCGCCCGGCTTGGTGGCCACCAGGTCCGCCGCCGCGATGAACCGCTCCATCCCGCTCACCTGGCCGAACACCCGCAGCCGCGCATCCGCCGCGCCGCACGACGCCAGCCGGATGCGCGCCCCCTCGTTCCGTCCGCACACCGCCACGATCTGCACCGCCGGGTCCGCCGCCTCCAGCGCCGCGGCAACCGCCTCTTCCACCCCGATTCCCAGCCCGCCGCCCATCACCAGCACGATGGGCCGGTCCATCGCCAATCCCAGTTCCCGCCGCGCGTCGGCCATCGAAGGCGCCGCCGTGAACGCGGGGGAGATGGGAATGCCCGTCGCGTGCACCCGCGCGTACGGAACGCGCCGCGCCAGCTCGCGCCCCAGCGTGTCGGTGGCCACGAAGCAGCGGTCCACGGCCGGCTGCGCCCACACGCGGTGCATCTCAAAATCCGTCACCACCAGCCCGAACCGTGGAAAGCCGGGGCGGGCCGCGGCCAACTGGCAGGGCAGAAAGTGCGTGCTGACGCAGGCGCTCCACCGCCGCGACATCAGCAGCCGGCGGAACTCGGCGAACAGCAGCCGCCGCGCCAGCGGGCCCCAGCGCGCGCGGTCCTGGTCGTAGCCGTCCGTCATCCGGTAGATCTCGCCCCACACCCGGGGCGCCCGCGTGACCACCGCCTCGAACATCGATCCGTAGAACGCGCGCACCCACCGCGGCGCAATGGAAAGCAGCTCCACCTCTTCTACCGCCATCTCCGGCGCGTGCGCGGCCAGTCCCTGGCGCACGGCGGCGGCGGCGCGCATGTGCCCGGTGCCGGTCGCGGCGGAAAGCAGCAGGAGCGGTGCGTCCATCACGGTTGCGCGGGTGGCGGGAAGCGGATGCGGAAAAGCTGGGGCGCGGCGGTCACGATCGCGTCACGCGCGCGCCGCGGGACGGCACCGGCGGGCGCAAGTTCCGCGCGCGCCGCCTGCGATCCGTCCCGCGCGGACGCGGAGTTCCGGCCGATGGCCGTCAGTGCGGATGCGTCACGCGGCGGGAGCCGGCCGTGCGGATCGGTGGGCGGCGCGGTTCAGAGCCGTTACACAACGTGGCGGCAGATGTTGCGGCGGGGGCGGAGATTGGGTCACGGAAACGGAACCCCTGCGGATGGAAAGACGACATGGCCCCGTGGATCATTCGCCTGCACTCGCACGATGAGCGCGCGCTGCACGCTCTGGTGATGCGCCGCCGCCCGCGGCTGGACCGCGCCATGCGCGCCATCACGCACCTGGGCGACGCGGCGGTGACGATTCCGCTCGCGCTCGCCATGCTCCTATCGTCGCTGGGCGAGGCGGATGACGCGGGGATGCGCGCGGCGTTCGCCCTCGTCGTGTCGCACGCGGTGGTGCAGCTGCTGAAGCGCACCGTCACGCGTGGCCGGCCCACGATGCCGGCGGGGTTCGCGGCGCTCGTGGCCGCGCCGGACCGCTTCAGCTTTCCCTCCGGCCACGCCGCGTCGTCGCTTTCCGTCGCGCTTGGCCTGGCGGTGCTGCTGCCGCCGCCGGTTGGCGCGGTGGTGATGGCGGTCGCGCTGATCGTGGGCGCGTCGCGATGCTACCTGGGCGTGCACTATCCCGGCGACGTGGTGGTGGGATGGATGCTCGCCCTCCTCGCCTTTGCCGCCGCGGGAACGCTGGCCGGCTGACCTGGGGCGAGATCGAAACGCTGTCCGTAGTTCCGCAGCACCGGCCATCACTGGCCACTACCCGCTCGTTGTTACTGCGCCCCCCGGATCGTCCGCGATCCGGGGGGCGACCCGTTTCGGCAGACGGGTTTCTCGATGGATGAACGGAGGGCGGCACCAGATTCCGGCGCCGCCCGCATGTCATCGACCGATGTCGATTGCGATCACCGATGCCGCTGGATCAGCCGCCGAGCGTGCGTAGAATGCGTTCCGCGTCGCGCAGGTGGCTGGCGACGGCCGGGCGGATGCGCTGAAGCTGGCTGCGCAGCCGCTCGTCGCGGGCGGCCTGGATCAGGCTGTTGTCCAGCGCTTCCAGCAGCCAGCGGTGCTGCTGCACCTGCACGCGCATGTACTCGCGGTCAAAATCGGCGCCGGAGCGCTGGCTGAGCGGGGACAGCGTGGAGGCGATGCTGGCGCGAAGGGCGCGGCTGCGGTCCGTCTCGCGCGGAGCAATGCCGCTGCGCTCCAGGTTGGCGCGCAGCTGCTCCTCTACCTGCGTGTGCTCGGAAACCATGCGCTGGGCATAGGTGCGCACCGCGGGGTCCGCCGCGCGCTGCAGGGCCAGCTGCCCCATCTCGATCTCGCCGCGGTTGGCCGCCATGGCGATGTCGGCCACGTCCGGGTCCGCCAGCCCCATGGCTGCGGCCTGCACCTCCGGGTCCGGAAAGCCCGGCCCGCACGCGGCCATCACGGGCATCGCGGCGAGCGCCGCGGCAAGAACGAGCGGACGGGATCCGGCACGCATGCGCAAAACCTCTGGCTGACGGGAAACGGTGGATCAGGGTCGCCCGCCCAGACTGCGGATGCCGTGCCACCCGCATCGAAACGGCGATGGGGCGCCGCTCCTTGCCGCACGCCCGTCCGCGCCTGCACGCGATTCCGACCATGCACCTCCGGGGCGGAGCGCCGCGCCGGAGTGTCCGCGGTCGCGTGTACCGATCGGTATGCGCGCCCTTTCACGCCATCCGCGCAGCTGCTGCGGCGCGCCGAAGCGTCAGTCCAGGTCGCGGGGCTGGCGGCGCTGGCGCACGTCGCTGATCAGAATGTCCGTCACCAGCACGAAGCACAGGACGACGGCGGCCACGAACAGCAGCATCGCCAATCCCGGATATCCCAGCAGCGTAAAGCGCGTGGGCACCTGCATCATCATGGCCGCGGCCAGGATCAGCGCGGCGGCGACCAGGCCCAGGGTGATGCGGTTGCTGATCTTCTGCATCCCCGCCAGCATCCACACCTCTTCCGGTACGCGGACGCGCACCTCCAGCCCCTGGTCCGACACGGCTTCCAGCGCGCGGTTCAGCCGGCCGGGAAGCTTCTGCACCAGCTCGTTCAGCTCCAGCATGTTGGCGAACACGCGCCCGGGCGAGGCGTTCTTCAGCATCCGCCGGCGCAGCAGGTCTGACGCGTTGCGCTGGATGCTGGCGTTGGGATCGAAGTCCGGGTCCAGCGTGCGCCCTACCTGGTCCAGCGCCAGCAGCGCGCGGCCCAGCATCGTCAGCTCCACGGGAAGGCGGATGCCGTTTTCCGCCGCGCTGCGCGTCACCTCCAGCATCACGCGCCCCACCTGCAGGTTGCGCGCGCTCCCCGCGTGGGCAAACTCGCTCACCAGCGTCTGCACATCCGCCGTGAACACGTCCGGCCGCGCGCCGCTGCGCACCGTTCCCGCCTCGATGGTGGCGGCGGCCGCCTCCTGCCCGTGCCCCTCGCTGATGGCGATGAGCATGCGCACCAGGTGCTGCTGCAGCTCCGGGCTGATGACGCCCACCATCCCCAGGTCCAGCAGCGCGATCCGCCGGTCATCCGTCAGAAAGACGTTGCCGGGGTGCGGATCGGCGTGAAAGAAGCCGTCCACCAGGATCTGCTTGAGGTAGGCGCGGAACAGCTCCTCCGCCAGCGCCTCTCCATCCACCTCCAGCCGGGCCAGCGGGCTGATCGCGGTGATCTTGCGGCCGCGCACCAGTTCCATCGTAAGCACGCGCGCGCTGGTGAAGTCGTCCACCGGGCGCGGAACGATGATGCGCGGATACTCGGCCAGGTTGGCGTCCAGCGTGGCGGCGTTGCGCGCCTCGCGGCGGTAATCCAGCTCCGCCAGCAGGCCGCGCCGCAGTTCATCCAGCGTACGCCCGAACTCGTACTGCTTTCCGGCCTTCGTATGCCGGTCCATGAACTCCACCACGTCCTCGATGGCGTCCATGTCGCGCACGATCTGCTCGCGAATGCCGGGGCGCTGCACCTTGATGGCGACGGGACGCCCGTCGCGGAGCACGGCGCGGTGCACCTGCCCCAGCGACGCCGCGGCGATGGGCTCGCGCTCGAATTCCAGAAACGCCTTGCTGACGCGGACGCCCAGCTCTTCGCTGATGATGCGCTCCGCCTCCTCCGACGGAAACGGCTCCACGCGGTCCTGCAGCCGCGCGAGGGCGTCGGCGTAGGTGGCGGGGATCAGGTCCGGGCGCGTGCTGAGCAGCTGGCCCAGCTTGATGTACGTGGGCCCCATCCGCTCCAGGTCCGCCGCCAGCTCGTCCGCGCGTTGCGGGGCGCCGGGGTCCAGCGCGGCCTCCTCGTCCGGGTCCAGCGCGTCCTCCAGCCCCGCGTGGCTCACCAGGTCGCCGCGGCCGTGCTTCCACAGCAGCGTGGCCATGTCGCGGTAGCGCTTCAGGTGCTCGGGGCGAAGGGAGATGCCCATGCGGCGGAGTGCGGTAACGGAAGTGCCCGGTTCCCGAAGCCGAGTGCCCCGGGTGACGAGTGTGTTCTGACACCCGAAGCGCAGAAACCGTGCAACCGCAACATTTTACGATCCTTGTACGTCCTCTGTGATGATAGAAATGGGGTCGCAAACGAGGCGTCCGGAGGCCACGAACGGTCGTCCCCCAGTGTGGTTGAAGCCCCGATCGTGGACGCGTCAGCGGCCACGAGTCGGGGGTTCCCGCTGTTCGAGCGGCGGATTCATTCGCTCTCGTGTGCCTCGCCTCGCCCATCCTGCTCTCGTTGTGCCGCGCATCGCCCCGCTGCCCTCGACGCGTCTGCCCAACGCACGCCGTGCATCCCCTCGCAACGCGCCGTTCCAGATGCCGCGGCGTGTTGTCTTCGCGCATGGCGGGATAACAGAACGGGCGCCGCGTGTGCGGCGCCCGTTCTTGGGTCGATCCCGAAGCCGGCCGGACGATCAGGCCAGCGTGCTGGCGTTCACGATGGCGGCCTCGTGCGGGCGCCGCAGCCGCTGCGTGAGGTCCGCGATGAGCACCTGCGTAAAGGCGAGCGGCACCTTGTGCGCCTCGCCGCCCTCATCGTCCTGGTGCAGGCCGAAGTGCGCCGCCTCGTACGTGTCGGGAAAGAGCTCGGCTCCCCACGCATCCACCATCTCGCGGCTGACGGTGCTGGCCACGTGTACCGTCAGCGTGCCGCCCTCGCCATCCTCCACCCGCACGTGCTCGCCAAAGCGCCCGCCGATGCCGTCGCGGCGCACCGCCTCGGCCGCGGCGCGGCGCAGGATGAGCGTGGTGCGCACCTCGGTGTCGGGTGCGTCCCAGTCCGGCACCTCATAGCGGACGACCAGGTCGGCGCGGTCCGCCTGCGGCAGCACGTACAGCTTGCTGTCCAGCAGGTGGCGGGCGATGGACTTGAGCACCTCGGCCTCGGTGTAGCCGCGCGTCTTGGTGTCGCGGCGCAGCTTCCAGCGAAACAGAAGCTCCGGCTCCGGATAGAGGAACACCGTCAGGTCGTACGTGGCGGCGAGCTCTTCGGTGGGAAAGCCCAGCAGGCCGCGCACGACGACGACTTCCTCCGGGTCCAGCGTGCGCATGGGGCCGAAGCTGCCGTCCGTGTGGTCGTAGCTGCGGTTGCGCACGGGCCGGCCGCGGCGCAGAAGCTGAAGGTGCTCCTGCATGAGCGACAGGTTGTGCACCATGGGATTCAGGGCAGTGAGCCCCAGCTCCTGGCGTTCCGCGCGGGAGTAGCGGTGATAGTCGTCCAGTTCCAACGTGGACACGCGCTCCGCGCCGATCAGCTCGCGAACGCCGCGCGCCACCGTGCTCTTTCCGCTCCCCGAGTCGCCGATGATGCCCAGGACGAACGGGTGGTGGCGCGGGACGTCGCCCTGCGCGTCAGACATGGAACGGGTCACTGAGAGTGCCGGCCATGAACGGTCCTCCGATGATGACGGGGTGAGAGCAACAACCTAGCGCGCGGCCCGGCTTCGCGAAACCGCGCCGATCGGGCCTGACTCTGCACAATGCGTACAGCGGCCGGGCGCAGCGTCCGTTGCGCGCGCCGCCACTGCCAGCCACTGTGGTCCGTGTACAGGACCGCTGGCGGCGCAAAAACGCTGTCCGCGCGTGCGGGGATTGAGGGATGAAAAACCATCCGTCATCCAGAGTTCCCCCGTCCCGTGATCGCGCGCGGTTCCGGCCGCGCCCGCCGTTCCCATCTCCCGCCGATTCCGTGTCCATGTCCTACTGCGCCGCCGCGCCCGGCCATCCGTTCCACGGGCCGTATCACGATACCGAGTACGGGTTTCCGCTGCGCGGCGATGACGAGCTGTTTGAGCGGCTGGTGCTGGAGATCAACCAGGCCGGGCTGTCGTGGCTCACCATCCTCAAGAAGCGCGAGTCGTTCCGCGCCGCGTTCCACGGGTTCGACGTGGACACCGTGGCGGCGTACGGGGAGGAGGATCGTGCGCGGCTGCTGGCGGATGCGGGGATCATCCGCAACCGGCTCAAGGTGGATGCGGCCATCGACAACGCGCGTCGCATTCAGGAGATCCGCGCGTCGCACGGGTCGTTCGCGGCGTGGCTGGATGCGCATCATCCGCGCGACAAGGCGGAGTGGGTAAAGCTGTTCAAGCGCACGTTCCGCTTTACGGGCGGGGAGATCGTGGGGGAGTTTCTGATGAGCCTGGGATACCTGCCCGGCGCGCACACCCCCGAGTGCCCGGTCTACGCGCGCGTGTTGCAGGCGTCGCCGCCGTGGGCGCAGTCGGTTGGCGTGTCGTCGGATCGGTAGCAGCGCGGGGGTGATTCGGTGCGTGTGGCGGAGTTCAGGGCGGCCCCCACCCGGGCCGGCACCACCGGCCCACCCTCCCCCAAAAAAGACTGGGGGAGGGTTGTCGGGGCGGAGGGTCCGGTGCGGATCGGCGAGGGCCCGCGTGCCCGGGCCCCGTTGAGCGAATGAATCCGCCGCTCAAACAGCGGGAACCCCCGACTCATGGCCGCTGTCGCGTCCACGATCGGGGCTTCAACTGCGCGCACTCATCCGCGACTCGTTCTCCGCGCCCAGTGGCGTGACCCCGAAGGCGCCGGCGGATAATCTACCTTACCACGGCCGCGGCTCGCGTTCACAACCAATCCCGCTGCCGCGTGCAGTTGAAGCCCCGAACGGCGCCTGTGGGCGACGTGTCGGGGCTTACCGCTTCTGGAGCGGCGGATTCATTCGCTCAGGAGAACCTGGGCACCCACGATCTTCCGCCTCCCGCACCGAACTCTCCGCCCCGCCCAACCCTCCCCCAGTCTTTTTTGGGGGAGGGTGGGCGAGTAGTACGAGCCCGGGTGGGGGCCGCCCTGGAGCCCGCCATCACAAAAAGCCCTCCGCGGCAGATGCCGGGGAGGGCGTTGGGTTTCGGTCCGCGGATCAGGATTCCGGCGGCTTGCGGCCGGGCTTCTTCCGCGCCGGCTTGTCTTCGGGATACGGCTGCTCGCGGGCGTATTCCTCTTCCAGCCGCCGCATCAGCCACTTTTCCAGATCCGCCGCCACGGGCCGCGCCTTGCCGCTTTCGCGCAGCGCGTCGAATACGGTGCGCACCTCGGCGCGGGCGGCGTCCAGCCCGCGGGGAAGCAGAAGCTTCAGCTGGCCAGCGACGATGGGCGAGTCGCCCTCGGCCGCGGACAGCTTCTGCCGCTCCAGAAACAGCTGCCCCATGCGGCGGCGCGTGCGCTCGTGCGGACGGTCCGTTTCGCCGTTGATGAACTTGCGCAACGCCTCGTGCCCCAGACCCACGCGCGAAGATGCGCTGCGCAGTGAAGACTCCAGCACGAGTTCGTGCATGAAGCTGCGCAGTTCTTCCAGTCGCACATTTCGCCACTCGTCGTCAAACGAGATAGCGTGGACATCGCGACCATTTTGTCCACTAAGCGTTTTGGGACACTGGAGATTCTAGACACTCGTTCGTCCCCGCGCAAGCCCGGCAACTACAAGAGCGAACCGTGAACACCCCCATCCCCACGCGCCCAACGTACTTACCGGAAAGTTGCGAACTTTTCGTCCATGTCATCCGCCGCCCGGATCGGACGCGCAGGACCGGCATTCACGCGTGAGGACGCTCATCACCGGGGAGGAGAGCAGGGTGTTGGGAAGCCCAGTCTATCCCGGCTCAGATTGGCCCAAAGGACGGCTCATCTCACAAGGCGTCATCCTGAGGAGGCGCCGGAGGATGCGGCCGACCCGATGGACTTTGGCGCCGACGAAGGATCTGCTCTCACCGCGAGAACGAGCGTGCGTGTCGCGACGTTGGCTCGGCGGATGGTAGATCCTTCGGTCGCGCATGACTCAGCGTGACGGAGAGGCCGGCGCACGCTCCCTCAGGATGACGCCTTGGGCGGGTTTGATGGGGAGAGAGGGGCTGCAGGCCATTGCTCGACACGCCCTCAGAACACAGCGTGTGTGAGGCGAGCTCTGGCCAGCCGGGTTTCTCAACACCCTCTGACGACGGCGTCCCGGCGGTGTGGACGCGGGAGGACTGCAACGCAGGCTGGCGCTCATCCACCGCGAGGTGGATGATGGCGAGGGCGGATGCAGGGCAGGGCAGCGCCCCGGCAAGCGGAATCCGCCGCCGGAGTGCTGCCTGCATGTGCGAGGTGACGCCGGAGCGCCGCCCGGCGGTGCTAGTCGTCGTCGTCGTCGCTGTCGGACTCGAAGCCCATCGCCTCTTCTTCGATCTGGTCGGTGAGCGTCGATCCCCAGGCGCTCTCCAGAAGGCGGCGCACCTTGGGAAAGCGGTGCATCACCTCGGCCATTTCGGGCGTGACAAAGATTTCCAGCACGTCGCCGCGCTTGTAGTCCGTCGTGGACTCTTCGTCTTCCAGGAACGACTTCAGTTCTTCGATCAGGTCGCGAAGGTCGCTGAGCATTTCGCTGGGAAAGTGCCCCTCGTCCAGCGCCACCGCCGATTCCACCCAGTCGTGCACCTGCGACACGAGCGAGTCAAACCGCTCTTCCACCCTCGAATTGCTCATTCCGGTCTTTCGTTGCTTGCTCACGGTTCCGTCGGCGCCGCCCGGCCGGTGCGCCCGGTCCGCCGCCCTCCAATGGCCGCGAGGCTCCGCGGCGCGACACAGCGTAAAATGCAGTCGCGGCGCGGTCAAGTGTTCCGGCGCATCCATCGTCCGCAATGTGCACTGGCCGACGGGGCCGCGCGCCCCGTTTCCGCGCCTCCCCCGCGCGCTCCGGCCGAGCCTTTTCCAGCCGCCGAACCCATGAACGGCCCTCCCGCGGTGGCCCCGGAGGGGCCGGAGATACGCGGGGGGACCGCGGAGGAGCACGAGATGCCGCCCCGCGACCTCCGCGACCTCCGCGACCTCCGCGACCCCCGCGACCTCCGCGTGAGACAGCCGTAGAACTCTGGGACCGAACGAAACCGTGCCGCCCGCCCGAACGTCCGGGCTGGCGGCACAGTCTGTTGATCCGATCAGGAAAAACGACTACTCGTCTTCGTCGTCCGCGAAGTCTTCGTCTTCGTCGTCCAGATCGTCATCGTCGTCGTCCAGCAGATCGTCGTCCTCGTCTTCCAGGAGGTCGGCGTCCTCATCCTCGTCCTCGTCGTCCGAACGGTCGAACAGGCGCTCTTCCCAGCCCTCGTCTTCGTCGTGCAGCCCGCGCCGCGCGAATACCTGCATCGTTCCAGTGCCCATCGTCGTTGCTCCGTTGCGTAAAATGGAGGAGTGATTCCGCGTCCGGCCCCAGCCTGGGCCCCGGATCGCACGGGAGTCCTGCGGGTTGAGCACCTGCACCGGCATGCCCGCCACACGGCGCGGGCCCAAGATTTCACAAACCGCGTACCGTATCAAGCCCCGGCGGTTCCGGCATCCCGCCCGGCGCCCGCCCGCACAGTTCGCGCCGCGGGGCCGCGCACCCGCTACGGCTGCCGCCCCGACAGCAGGTTCAGCACCAGCGGCGTTACGCTCAGCTGCGTCGGCTGCGCGCCCACGGCGGCGTGCACGCGCTCGCGTACGGCCGTTCCGCGGGTGCCCGCGCGCGCCACCAGCAGCGGAATCTCGCTGTCTTGGCGCGTGGGGCTTCCGTGCCAGCTCTGGTACCGGCCGGAGAAGTAGAATCGCTGCTCGATGGGAAGCTGCACCCCCGTCCGCGCCAGCAGCAGCACGTCGCCCGCGTGATTGCCGTACGGGCCCGTCGCCAGCCCGTCCAGCCGCCGCTCCAGGTCCAGCAGTTCCGGACGTGGATGCGCACGCAGGTACTCGCCGACGGGGACGAGGCGCGTGCCGTCCCAGACCTGAAAGGGGAGTGCATTCTGCCCCGCCGGCCGCGGTTCGCGAGCAAGGATCAGGTCCAGCGCGCCCCGCAGTTGCGGCACGCCCGCCCCCGTCCGGTTGGCCGCGTCGTAGGCGCGCACCACGGGGAGCACGTCTTCCGCCAGCCGCGGCGGCCGGTTCCAGTCGCACCGGTCGCCCTTGTCCGGGCAGACGGAGCGGTCCGCCAGGTAGACGTAGGCGAACGCGCCCTGGTACGCCACCGCGGCCTGAAAGTCTTCTTCGTCCGCCGTCAGTTCCAGGTTGAGCGCGCGCGTGCGGAACCCCGTCCGGCGCAGCACCTCCGGCGGCTCGTCCGCGCCGTCGGCGCCCAGCGCGTGGCGGTCGTCGGAAAGCACCGGCGTGTGGCCATGGTCCGCCACGATCAGGATCCACGTATCGTCCAGCGCGCCGGCCTTTTCGTACGTCCGCAGCACCTCGCCGATCTGCCGGTCCACCACCTGACCCAGGTAGTGCATCTGGTCGTCCAGCGGATGCGCGGCCACGTGCGTGTACAGGTCCACGCCGGGAAAGTAGATGATCTGCAGGTCCGCCAGGCCCCGCTCGCCGATGGTGCCCAGCAGACTCTTCACCGCCTGCACGTCCAGCGCCTCGTAGGCCTCCTGGCTGGGCGAATCGTCCCCCGTAAGCCCGCGCGCCGCCTCGCCGATGATGGCGCCGTAGCTCTTGGGATCGGGGACGGTGAGCAGGTCGGCCCCGCGGTGGTACGCCTGCAGAGACACGTACGACCGCACATTCGCTTGCTCGTACACCGTGGACACCTTGAGCACGCGCCCCATCAGCTGGTCGGTGTAGACCTGGAGAGCATCCTCGTGCTGGGTGACGGACACGGGCGCGGGAGCGTAGAAGCGGCGCTCCTCGCGCGCGAACCACTCGTTTCCCGGCACGCCCGTCTGCCCCGCCGGCGCGCCGGTGAAGAGCGACGCCCACGCCGCGTACGTCGTGGACGGAAGGATGCTCAGCACGCCGGGCTGCGACCAGCCGTGCTCGTACAGCCCGCTGTCCGCCTGCGCGCGGCCCAGGACGGCGGACAGGTGCGGCAGGCGGCCGCTGGTGATGGCCTTGTGCAGCATTTCCTGCCCTACGCCGTCCAGCGCAAAGATCAGGACGCGCGGGCCGGGGCGGGCGGGGCGGATGGGCTGGCGCAGCACCTTTTCGCCGCCCTGCGCAACCAGTTCCGCCAGTTCGGCCGGGGCGCTGCCGCTGCGGCGAAGGTACCAGAACGCGCCGCCCGCCAGCACGGCGAGCACGATCGCGGGGATCCAGACGCGCCTGCGCATTGGGATGGATGGGGCGGGGAAGGAGCGGGCCGCGGAGGTCGCGCGCGGAAAAGGGAGCGGGTCCGCAGGGAATGTGCCCCCACGGACCCGTACCGGTCAGATGATCGTTCGAAAACGGTCTTCAGGCGGCGGTGCTCACCGCGACTTCGTCATCGTCCCTCATCAGCGCCTCGGAAAGCAGCGCCAGGTGCTGCGGCGTGCAGTACAGGCGGATCTCGCCGCGCTCGCCGGCGCGCACCCGCTCGCGCGTAAAGCAGACGACCCGCCGCTCGACGCACAGGCGGTCGAGCGCGCGGGCCGCGCGGGGTGTATCAGCCAGTCCTTCCACGCCTTCTCCCTTTCGCTTCCACGAAAGGTGCAGCGCCACTTCTTCCGCGCTCACGGCGTCGTGAACCGTGGGGTTGAACTGGTCTTCGTCCAGCGTCTCGATGACGAGCTCGCGGTCGCGAAGATACCGGTACACGTCACGCGCGTCCTTTTCGCACTTGTCGTCGCACGGGACGGGATTGGCGCGGATCTCCACGAGTTCGCAGCAGTCGCTGCCCACCACCATCTTCTCGTCCCCGTGCTTCCAGCGGTCCATGGCCGATGCTTCCGCGAGCTTGCGGTTGGTGGCATCTACCGAGTAGCGGATCGTCTGGCGGAACGTGATCTCCACCTCGTAGCGCTTTTGGTCCATCCTCGCCTCTCCGGGGGTGACTCAGAACGCGGGCCCTCTGGGGCCGATGGGCGGGTGTGCAGCGGGCCGTACGGCGGCGCCAATGCCACTTCCGTGCTCACTGTGATACACGATGCTGTGGCAATATAACCGCGTTTTCGCTCAATGTGTCTTGGGGATTTGTTCGGGTTGGCGGGTTTGGTGCTGCATCCTCTCCAAAGCGGCCACGGGCAGGTATTCTGGATGATTGTGATCCGCCGCGCCGGCCGCGCGTGGCCGTTGCGCAATTCCGGGTTCGCGGCGAGAATGGAAGGCTGCCCATCCTCCGCTTTCTCCCCCAGCCACCGCGGCGGACTGAGACGATGAAGACGGTTCCGCACCGCCAGCGCCGGCCCACCGTTCCGTTCGGGGAGTGGCGGATCTCGCTGGATCTGCAGGCCACGCGCGAGGTCGCGTCCGCGCCGGCGCTGGCCCGCGGGTGCCGGTGCCCGTGGTGCCGCAACTGGGCGGCGGCGTGGGAGCGCGTGCTGCCGCCGGACGTCGTCAGCGGCCTCCGGCGCCTGGGCATTGACCCCGCCGATCCGGCGGATCTGTACTGCGTTTCGCACCGCCCGCGCGACGTGGACCTGCGGGTCATCTACTACTGCGTGGGCGTGGTGCGCGACGGGCCGGTCGTGTGGAGGGAAGACCCCCGCTTTGAGCAGACCGCGCGGTGGTACCAGGAACTGCGGCCCGCGCCCTGGTGGCTGTCGGTGTCCGTCGTTCCGCAGCGCCACCTGCACGATCTGCCGCTCACGCTGGACGCCGAGGTGCGCGACCTGATCCAGGTCGATTTCCGGCTTACGGTGCCCTGGGTGCTGGATGAGGAGCATCCGATGATGATCGAGGCGCGGTCGTATCCCAAGCAGCCGGTCATCTGGGCGGGCGGCAGGCTTCGTCCCGCGTCCGACTTCCGGCGGAAGCGCCCGCGCACGGAACCCAATCCCATCTGACCGCAGGATTCCATGTCGTACACCAACACCTTCATCCGCATCTCCCCGGACTGCCCGGTGGAGCACAGCGTGGTTCCGGAGCCGCGCGCGGGGCAGAAGACCGTCCCGCTCCTCCAGTACGAGCTGCTTTCCTCCGCGCCGTACCGCTACACGGGCGATGACGTGATCTACGAGGTTCACGTCCGCCACAAGCAGATCGCCGACGATGAACTGGCGGCGCGCGCGGGCGAGATCCGCGCGGAGCTGTTCAGCAAGCCGCACCCGTGCCTGCGCGCGTCCATGCTCCCCAAGAAGTACGGCTGGGGCGTGCACTACGATGAGCAGGGCCGCATCGCCCTCTACGGCGCCGAATCGCCCGAGTACCAGCGATTCCTGCAGCCCGACAGCGGCGTGACCGTCCTCAACGCCATGCGCAACAAGAAGGCGTCATGACGGTCCGCCCGGGTGCGGATGATGTCGCGGACCGGCCGTGATCTGGAATCCGTTCCGGAGAGCCCCGTCTCCACCCCCGCCTCCGCCTCCGCCTCGGCCGGCAGTGCCGCTGCACCGCGAGCCGCCGCTTATCTGCGAACCCGACATCTCCGGCGGATTGCAGCCGTTCTGGGACCTGCTCGCGCGAACAATCGCCATCTGCCAGCCGCTCGCGGATCCCGCCAATCCGCACGATTGCCTGCGTTCGCCTGACCACCGTCCCCGAACGCTGGAGAGCAGCTATGCCGCGGCGGTGCGTACCATGGCGTATGGACCGCGTCGCCGGCTCTCCCTGCCCCCCGAGCCGGATCTGACGCGCGGGCGCCTGCTCGTCTACTATCCCGACGCCGAACTCTCCGATGGCGCCGCGGAGGCGGAATCCGGCGGGTTCTTTGACGTATGCAACGCGCCGCCGTGGGATACGTGGGTGGCCATGGTCACGGACCTGGAAGCGCCGGAGTACCAGCGGGAGCAGCTGATTTCCTGGGTGCCGGACGTGTTCATCCCGCACGTCCAGCGCGGGATCGACGTGAACCCGGAGGAGTGCATCGTCTGGCTTGATGAATCCAACACGGGGTTCGCGCGGCTCGTCGCCGAGGACCGCGCGCGGCCAGGCTGATCGACTTCCCCGCTCACGATCGGGCATCCGCCCATCCCGATCGACACATCCCATCTTCCGCCACACGGGTGTGCGGGCCAGCCACGGCACCCAGCCGCCCCGATACCTGCCGCGCGCAGTTTGCGGCCTCTGCTCCCGCACGATGGTCCGGTGGCCGCGCCTTTTCCGCGGCCCCTTGCTGCCCGCCCGCCCCACACCCCGTCAACAGACGCGCGGCAGGTTGATGTGCGGGCCGCTCCAGCGCCGATGGCCCGCTGCCTCCCGCCCGAAACGCGGAAAACTCAGCGCGAGCGCAACTCTCCGCTCTCCGCGCCGAACGTTCCGCCTCACCCAACCCTCCCCCCACTACTGTCCGGCTTACAAGTCGAACAGTTGCAACTGGTTAGGAGCGGGGCGGACGGGGATAGTGTAATCGGGGGCTGAAAAGGCCTGTTCGAGTGAGGTTTTCTCGAAGAGAGTGACGCTGAGGATCTG
>NZ_JACHIA010000036.1 GCF_014202995.1 Longimicrobium terrae | reverse complement strand
ACCCCCCCCCGCCCCCACCCGCCCTCCTCGCCGGCCTCGCCGCCCCCCGCGCCCTGCCGCCGCGCCGCCCCCCGCCCCCCCCCCCCCCCCCATCGCCCTCCCAGATCGAAAGAGACCTCACGTGACCCAGCCCCATCGCCCCGCATCCCACGAGCACATCCACGAAGCCGGAGCAGGCGACCGCCTTCCGGCCGGGTCCGCCTTCCCGCTTCACCGCCTGCAGCGCTCAGCCAGGTGCATCGCGCGTCTGGAGGAGTTTCGCGTCGCGCATCAGGAGCGGGTGATCCGGCGTGAGGCCCGCCTCACCGCGGGCGAAATGGAAGATCAGGACCGCCGCACCGAAGCCGAGCAGGCCGAGGCCGCGCGCGAAGGCCTCATCATCGACTCATGGGTCGTCGACGAAGCCGAGTTCATGCTCCGCGATGGGTGGACGGAAGCCCAACTGCTGGACTCCGGGTTCACCAGTGAGGTGCTGGACCGTGCGCTGCAGCGGATCGCCGCCGGGTAGGTCCGGCACCCTCCGCTTCTTCTCACGTGCCCCGGCGGGCAATGGATTCAAGCCGCCCGGCATCCATCCCGCAGGCCACGCACGCAAGGTTTCGCCCCCCGCGCACCCAGCCGGGCAGGCGTCGAAGTGCTTGCGGGACGGCAGGTTCTCTGGATTGAGGAGCGCGTCTTGCGCAGGCACTCCGTGTACGATGCCGGCCGCGGCGACGGCTGGATCGGTACCGGGGTTCGGTCATCCGGCTCGCCCCTTCCCGACCCGCTCCACGGGATGTCGCATGCACGCTCATCCGCGCGACCTGGAAGACGACGACATCGCCGGCCTCCCCCATGACGGAACCGCGCAGTCCATGCGGCGCATCGAGCGCTCCGCGGACCGGGTGGCGCGGCTCGAGGCGCTGCGCGAGGGGTTCCAGGCCACCATGATCCGCCGCGAAAGCCGCCGCGCCGCCGCCGAAATCTCCGCGCACGACTCCCAGGTGGCCGCCAAGGTGACCTCGGACGCGCGCGAGGACGAGGACTTCGATGCGTGGATTCACGCCGAGGCCGATGCCATGCTGCAGTCGGGGTGGAGTTGCGAGCAGCTTGCCGAGTTCGGCTTTTCCCCCGAGATCATCCGGGCCGCCCAGCGCCGCCACGCCGGCGGCTGACGGGCTCAGCGCAGTTCGTCGTCCTCGTCCAACTCCTGCCGGATGTGGGCGCGGCCGCGCAGCACGCTCAGCGTAATCACCAGCATCAGCACCATCAGCGCGGCGCCTGCCTTGAGCGCCAGCCCCCAGCTGAACAGGCCGTCGTGCGGCATCAGCGCGCCCGCGGCGGCAGGCCCAGCATGCCGCGGCCGGTGCGCTCGTCGCCGTGCATCGCCTCGATCAGCGCTTCGACGGACGTAAACGGCTGAATCGAGCGGATGTGCTCCACCACGTCCACCCGCATCCGCTCGCCGTACAGGTCGCCCGACCAGTCCATCAGATACAGCTCGATCGTGGGCCCGAAGCCGGGAAAGGTCGGCCGCGGGCCCAGGTGCAGCAGCCCGGGAACGCGCTGTCCGCGCACCCAGCCGTACGCCGCGTACACGCCTTCCGCGGGGAGCATCTTTTCCGGGTCGTCCACCTGGATGTTCGCTGTCGGAAAGCCCAGTTCGCGCCCCTTCCGCTCCCCCGTGACCACCACGCCCGACATGGAGTAGGGACGGCCGAGAAGCGCGCCCGCGGCGGCCACGTCGCCCTCCGCCAGCAGGCGGCGGATGCGGCTGGACGAGATCGCCTCGCCGCTGCTGTGGAACGCGTCCACCACGTCCACCGCAAAGCCGGCTTCCCGGCCGATTTCCCGCAGCGTCTGCACCCCGCCCTCGCGGTCCCGGCCAAAGCCGTGGTCGTAGCCGATCACCAGCTCCTTCATCCCGATGCGCCCGATCAGGATCTCGTGCACAAAGCGGTGCGCGGGATAGTGCTGCAGCGTCCGCGTGAAGGGGAGGTACACCACGTACTCCAGCCCCGATTCGGCCAGGATCTCGCGCTTTTCCGCCAGCGTGGTCAGCATGGGCGGCGCGTGCTCCGGGCGCACGACGCGCAGGGGGTGGGGATGAAAGGTCACCAGGATGCTGCGCCCGCCCACCGCTTCCGCGCGCCGGCGAATCTCCTGCAGCACCTCCCAGTGCCCGCGGTGCACGCCGTCGAACGTGCCGACGGTGACCACGGCGGGGCGCCCGTCGCGCGGCAGCGGCGGCGCGAGCGCGGGGTCGATGGCGAACGCGGCCGGATCGGCGTCCATCAGCGTCATCCTCCCGCCAGCACTTTGCGGGGCCTCACCCGCCCGCCCGCCGCGGTGCCGATGGCCAGCAGCGCGCCCGTCGACTGGTCCACCAGCGCCACCGCCGTTCCCTCCGCCAGCTCTGCCCCTCCATCCACCGCGCGCCCGAAGCCGAGCTCCGCGCGCCCGTGCTCATCCACCTCCACGCGGGCCAGGTGCGAGACGGATTCCGCGGGGGGAATGATGGCCGCCACCGCCGCCGCCTCGTCGCCCAGCCCATCCATCGTCACCGCGCGATCGACGTCGTGCGGGCCGATGCGCGTGCGGCGGAGCGTGGTCAGGTGCCCGCCCACGCCCAGCGCCTCGCCCGCGTCCCGCGCGATGGCGCGGATGTACGTCCCGCTTCCGCACTCGACCTCCACGACGACGTCGGGCAGCTCCATCGACAGCACGCGGATGGCGTGGATCGTCACCGTCACCGGCTTGCGCTCCACCTCCCCGCCCCGCCGCGCCACGGCGTACATCCGCTCGCCATCCACCTTCTTGGCGGAGTACGCGGGCGGCACCTGCTCGGTCGTCCCCACCTGCACAGCCAGCGCCTGCTCCACCGCCTCGGCGGACAGTTCGCGCCACGCGTCGGACTTGGAGATGACCGTCCCCGTGTGGTCGTCCGTGTCCGTGGCCGCACCCAGGCGGATGGTGGCCACGTACGTCTTGGGGAGGGGCGTGATGTACTCCGCCAGCCGCGTGGCGGGACCGACGCAGACGAGCAGCAGCCCGCTGGCGAACGGGTCCAGCGTTCCCGTGTGGCCGACAGCACGCGTATGCAGGGCACGCCGGACGGCCGCCACCGCGTCATGCGATGTCGGCCCCACCGGCTTGTCCAGCGCGAGCACCCCGTTGAGCGGGATAGCCGTCACGCGGTTCCGTCCCGGCGCTCATCCGCGGTATCCGCCTCATCCGTGACCGCTTCCGTGGAGTCGCCGCTGGAACGCGCGTCACCGTCGATGGCGGCATCCGTGTCATCGGACTCAGCACCGTTCGCCGGCCGATCCGCACCCGCCGACGAATCGCCATCAACCGGCAGAGCGCCTTCCACCAGGTCGAAATCCGGCGCATCCTCGTCCGGAATCGCGCCTTCCACCGTTTCCTCCGTGCCCATCGTCGCCCGGGCGTGGGCCAGGAGGAGTTCGATGCGCATGGCCTCGGCCAGCACGCGGTCCAGCTCGAAGTGCAGTTCCGGGATGCGGCGCATGTGCAGCCGCTTGCCCAGTTCGTGGCGGATGAAGGGCGACGCGCTGCGCAGCCCCACGAGGATCTCCTGCCGCTCGTCCTCCTCGCCCAGCGCGGTGAAGTACACCTTGGCGTGGTCCAGCTCCGGCGAGGTCTGCACCGCCGTGATGGTGGCCAGCCCCACGCGCGGGTCGCGCACCTCGTCGCGCACCAGGATGCTGATTTCCTGCTTGAGCTGCTCGTTGATGCGGTCCGTCCGCCTGAACTTGGGCATGTTCGTGCTGCCTGGCAAAAGAAAAAAAGGCGGGGAGGCCGGGACGCGGTGCCCGGGAGCCGGCCATCAACAGCAAAGCCGTTGCCGCCCAGCCCCCGCCCCGTCCCCTTCTCTCCCCGCCGTCTAGTAGAACGTCGTGTACGAATCGATGATCCGCGCCCGGCCCTCCACCATGCCGTCGGCGGAGGAAAGAACCGACTGGGCCTGTCGGCGGTCCGTGGCAACCACGGCCACCGACAGTTCAGCCCGCTGCAGCAGATCCTGGTGCGCCGTTTCCGCGGCGGAAACGTTGAACCGGGCGTGGAGGCGATCCTTGAGGCTCTTTACCACCGCGCGCTTGTCCTTGAGGGACGCGCACCCGGGGATGTGAAGCTCCCACACCACCACGCCCACCACCATCCGCGGATCAGGCCCGGTCGCGCGCCTTGTCGGCCGCCTTCTCCGCGGCCTTGTCCGCCGCGGCGGCGGCCGAAGCCGCGGCCGCGCCGGCCAGGGTGCGCGCGATCTCCTCCACGCGGTAGCACTCCAGCACGTCACCAATCTTGATGTCGTTGAAGTTGCGGATGTTCAGACCGCACTCGAAGCCTTCGCGCACCTCGCGGGCGTCGTCCTTGAAGCGCTTGAGGCTTTCCAGCTCGCCCTCGTACACCTGGACGGCGTCGCGCACCACCCGGATCTTGCCGCGCCGGTCCAGCACGCCGCTGGTGACCATGCAGCCGGCCACCGTGCCCACGCGCGGCACCTTGAAGAGCTGGCGGACCTCCGCCGTGCCCAGCATGACCTCGCGCTCTTCCGGAGACAGCAGCCCCTCCATCGCCGAGCGGACTTCCTCCACCGCCTCGTAGATGATGTTGTACAGGCGGATGTCCACGTCCTCGCGCTCCGCCACGGTCCGCGCTTCGCCCGTGGGGCGCACGTGGAAGCCGATGACGATGGCCGTCGAAGTCGACGCCAGCAGCACGTCGCTCTCGTTGATGGCGCCCACTCCGCGGTGGATGACCTGCACCCGGACTTCGCCGGTGGACAGCTGCTCCAGGGCGTCGGAGAGCGCCTGGACGGAACCGTCCACGTCGCCCTTGATCACCAGGTTCAGCTGCGCCTGCTCGCCGCGGGCCAGCATCTTGGACAGGTCCGTCAGCTTCACGCCGCGGCTCTTGATCCGCATGCGCTTCTCACGCTCCAGCCGCTGGCGGGTCTGCGCGATTTCCGCCGCGCGGTCCGCCGGCATGGCGATCAGCTGGTCGCCCGCGCCGGGCACGCCCGGCAGGCCCAGGATCTGGACCGGGGTGGCCGGACCGGCCTTGGCTACCGGACGGTTGCGCTCGTCCAGCATGGCGCGGATGCGGCCGCTGTACATGCCGCACACCACGTGGTCGCCCACGCGCAGGGTTCCGTTGGTCACCAGCACGGTGGCCACGGGGCCCTTGCCCACGTCCAGCTGGGCTTCGATCACCGTGCCCACCGCCTCGCGGTCGGGGTTGGCGCGCAGCTCCAGGATGTCGGACTGCAGCAGCACCTTTTCCAGCAGTTCGTCCATCCCCAGCCCGCGCTTGGCCGACACGTCGGCGCTCATCACGTCGCCGCCGAAGTCTTCCAGCACGATGCCGTGCTGCAGCAGGTCCTGCTTGACCTTCATCGGATTGGCGTCCGGAAGGTCCACCTTGTTCACCGCGACCACGATGGGCACGCCGGCGTTGCGGGCGTGGCTGATGGCCTCGATGGTCTGAGGCATCACCGAGTCGTCGGCCGCCACCACGAGGATGACGACGTCCGTGACTTCGGCGCCGCGGGCACGCATGGCCGTGAAGGCCGCGTGGCCGGGGGTGTCCAGGAAGGCGATGCTGCGCCCGCCCGGAAGCTCCACATGGTACGCGCCAATGTGCTGCGTAATGCCGCCGGACTCGCCCGCGATGACGTTGGTCTTGCGGATGTAGTCCAGCAGCGAGGTCTTGCCGTGGTCCACGTGGCCCATGACGGTCACGACCGGCGGACGCGTCTGCAGGTCCGCCTCGAGGTCCGCTTCCACGGCCTCTTCCATGTCGGCGCCGTACTCTTCTTCGCGAACCGCCTCGAAGCCGAATTCGTCCAGCAGCAGCTCGATCTGGTCGAAGTCAAGGCGCTGGTTGATGGTGACCATCAGCCCCAGGTTCTTGAACGCCGAACCGATCAGCTGGTTGGCCGGCACGTCGATCAGCTCCGCCAGCTCCGCCACGGTGAGGAACTCGTTCACCCGTACCTGGGTGGCTTCCTCGGTGCGGCGCTGCCGGATCTCTTCCTCGCGGCGCTCGTGCTGCGACGGGCCCTGGTCGCGGGGCGAGCGGCGCTTCTTCTTGCCGCCGCTCTCCATCGCGGCCATCGTCTTCCGGAAGTTGTCGTCCACCGCTCCCTGGTCTACGGAGCCGCGGCCCTTTTTCCCCTTCTTGCGGTCCTTCTTGGGCCCTGCGCCGGCGTTGCCGCCGGCCGCGGCGCCCGCGGGGCGGTTTCCACCCCCGCCACCGCCGCCGGACGAGCCGCCGCCGTTGTTGATGGGGCCGCCGCCGTCACCGGGGCGTCCGCCGAACGACTGCGTGCGTGCGGGCGGCAGGGGCGGCGCCATGCTGCGCGCACTGCGCGGAACGAACTCCTGCGGACGCGCCGGGGGCGCGCCGGCCGGGGGCGCACCCTGGCCTTCGGGACGGGCGGGACGCGGTCCGGCCGGCTGGCCGGGGCGCACCGACGGGGGCGGCGCCGGACGGCGGTCGCCGCCGGGGCGCTGCGGTCCACCCTGCTGCCCGCCCTGCGGCGCGGCGGGACGCGGGGGCTGCTGCGTGCCCTGGCCACCCTGGCCGCCCTGTCCCTGTCCGGCCGGACGGGGAGGACCGCTGCTCTGGCGCGGGTCCGCGGGACGCGGCGGCACCGGGCCGCTGCTCTGGCGCGGATCGGCCGGGCGCGGCGGGTTCACCGGGCCGCCGCCGGGACGGGCGGAGATGGGGCCCGGGCGCGCCGAAGCGGCCGGGCGCAGGTCGTCGCGGCGCGGGCCGGCCGGAGCCGGACGGTCCGTGGCGGGGCGCTCCGCCGCGGCGGGCGGAGCCGCCGGGGTGGGACGCGCCTCCACGGGGCGGGCCGGCGCGGGCCGGTCCGCCGGGGACGGCGCCGGGCGGTCCGCAGGCTGCGCGGCCTGCACGTCGTTCGCCTCGCTGGACTCCACGACCACGACCACGTTCTTGGGCGGCTGCCCGCCCGTGGTCACCAGATCGGCGCCGCGCTCGGCGGCCTCGGCGGCCATCGCGTCGGCGGCGTCGGCCATGGGCGACGCGGTGGTGTCGGCGCGGTCGGGCGTCTGCTCCGGCGCGGGGCCGGCGGACACGTCCGTCTGCGCGGCGGCCACCGGGGTGGCGGCTTCCGCCACGGCGGCCTGCGGCTGCTCGGATTCGCCCGAAGCCTCGGCGCCCTCGGACTCGCCTTCCGGCATGTCCTCGCGCTTGCGGCGGCGGCGGCGGCTGTTGGCCGAAGCGTCGGCGGCCGCGGCGGTCTCCGCGGCGGCGGCCGCCGCGGCTCCGATCACGTGGCCATGCCGGCGTTCGCGCTCCACGACGGTGCGCAGGCGCGCCACATGCTCGTCCGTAAGGTCGCTCATGTGGCTGCGGACGGGGACGTCCATCTCCCGGAGGAGGTGCACCAAGGCCTCAGCCGGAACGTCCAGCTCCTTGGCCACTTCAAAGACTCGCATCAGTACGGCTCTCCTCCTGCTCGGTCCTGCGCCGGTGGCGCGTGCGCCAGTTCGAGGGCGCGGCGCGCGAAACTTGGGTCGGTAAATCCAACAGCCGAAACCGGACCCCGCCCCATGGCGGCGCCGAGCTCGGCACGAGAAAGGCAGACGGCAAAGGGAACCCCGCGGGCTTCCAGCAGCGGGACCAGCTTGCGGCTCTGCGTGGGCGAGGCGTCGGCGGCCACCAGCGCGGCGGCAAGGGTGCCGTCGCGCGCGGCCGACCGGGCCATGTCGGTTCCGTACACCACCTTGCGCGCCCGGGCAGCCAGCCCGAGCATGTTCAGCAGTGCGCGCGCCGGAGCCGGAAAGGCTCCGGACGCGTTCGTGGGCTCATTCGGAATCGCGCAAATTCTCCGCGTCGGCGTCCGAAGTCAAGTCCGCGGCGCCCGCCGCGTCCCCGTCCTCACCCACACCTTCTCCGCCAGGAGCGGCGTCATACGCATCGCCGTCCCCGTCCTGCGCGGCGTCGTACCCGCCGCCGTCTTCATCCACCACCGACAGACGCTCGATTTCCGAGACCAGCTGGTCGGCCTCGGCGGCGGCGATTCCCGGAATGCGCAGAAAATCTTCGCGCTCCAGGTTGATGACGTCAAAGAAGGTGTTGTACCCCGAGGCCTGCAGCGCGGCCACGGTGGCCGGCGTAAGGTCCAGGTCGCCCAGCGGGAAGTCGGTTTCCTCGTACTCCCCCTCGGCCGCGCCCGCGCCGAACAGGCCGCTTTCAGCCCCGCGCTCCAGCCACTCGCGCGAGCCGAACAGGTCGATCTGCCAGCCGATCAGCTGCGAGGCCAGGCGCACGTTCTGTCCGTTGCGGCCGATGGCCAGCGAAAGCTGGTCTTCGTCCACGATGGCCGTCATCGTCCGCGCGTCGTAGTCGCTGATGACCTTGCTGACGCGGGCCGGGGCCAGCGCGCGCTTGGCGTAGATCTCCGGATCCGGGTGCCAGGGCACGATGTCGATGCGCTCGCCGCCCAGTTCCTGCACCACGGCGCGCACGCGCGAGCCCTTGAGCCCCACGCAGGCGCCCACGGGATCGATGCTTTCGTCGCGCGAGCTCACCGCGATCTTGCTGCGGAAGCCCACTTCGCGGGCGGAGCCGCGGATTTCAACGATCCCCTGCTGAATCTCGGGCACTTCCAGCTTGAACAGCGCGGCCACGAACAGCGGGTCGGCGCGCGACAGAATCAGGCGCGGGCCCTTGGGCGTTTCTTCCACCTTCTTGAGCACGGCCCGGATCGGCTCGCCCTGGCGGGCGCGCTCGCGGGGGTTCTGCTCCTTCCAGGGGATGATGGCGTCGGCGTCGCGGCTGCGGTTCAGCAGCAGCACCAGCTTGCCGCGCTCCACCTGCTGCACTTCGCCGGACAGCAGCTCGCCCACGCGGTGCTCGTATTCGTCGCGGATCTTCTGGCGCTCGCCCTCGCGCACGCGCTGCAGAATGCGCTGCTTGGCGGCCATCACCGCGTTGCGCCCGAACTGGGCGAACTCCACGGGAACTTCCAGGATGTCGCCGACTTCGAACTCGGGGTCGTCCCAGCGCGCTTCTTCCAGCAGAATCTCGCGCGAGGAGTCCTGCACCTCGGCCACCACTTCCTTGAGGACGGTGATGCCGATCTTGCCGGTCGCCTCGTCCACCTCGATCTCGGCCTCCACGTTGGGGCCGTAGCGCTTGGCGAGGGCGGCAAGAATGCCGTCCTTGATCAGGTCGTACAGCTCGTCGCGCGAGATCGACTTGTTCGCCGTCATCTCGCGGAAGGCCGCGAGCACCTGCGTTGCGTTGTTCATGGCCGTCAGGTCCTTATTCAGTCACGGGGGCGCGGGCGCCGGATCAGCGCTTCTGGCCGCGCTCCCACCGGTAGACCAGGTTGCCCCGTTCGATGTCGCCCAGCGGGATTTCCACGTCTTCGTCGCCGATTCGCAGCGCGACGGTGTCCTGGTTCTCGCCGCGAAGTCCCAGCAGGGTGCCTTCGAGGCGGCGGGCGCGTCCGGCCAGCGTGTCGCGGCCGCGCACGGTGATCACCGCGCCGGCGAACCGCTCCCAGTCGCGGGGGCGCACCAGGGGGCGCTCCACGCCGGGCGACGACACTTCCAGGACGTAGCGGTCGGAAAGGCCTTCGCGCTGGTCAAGCCAGGGCTCCAGCGCCCGGCTGACCACGGTGCAGTCTTCCAGGCTCACGCCGGGTTCGCCCGCCTTGCTGTCGGGCCGGTCGATGGACAGGCGCAGAATGGGGCGCTGCTTGCTCCCCGCCTGCTCCAGTTCCACCAGTTCGAATCCCAGCGCTTCCACGCGGGGTTCCAGTTCCCGGGAGAGAGTTTCGTCCGCCACGCCGTGCCGATTCCGCGAATTGGGGCAATAAAAAAAGCAGGGCCAACCGCACCCCACTTCGCCGCGCGATACGCCGCGGGGCGCTCGCCAGACTCGGATACACGATGGAATATAGGCGCTGAGCGAGCGTCAGGCAAGGCGCGGGACCGTACGGGAGCCGAACAGCGGGGCGCGGGGTGGACGGGACGCCGGCCCGGCGGATTCCCGCGGCGGTGATCGATCGAGAAACTCTGGTTCGGCGGGCCGCCGCGCCACGGCGGAACGGTTCGACAAGGTAGATGTGGACGTGATGGTTTCCGCGCGGCGGCGGGCCGTGTGGGCCCCTCCCCCGGCCCCCATAGGCGTCAACTTTATTTTGCAAAGCCTATTCGCGACGGCTAATTCGACCAGATTTCGCCAGCTTTGCGCCACCGTGAATGTAAAAATACGAGGCTAAGAGGGCTCGATATGGCTTAAGTTCGCGCCTATGCCCCCGGGCCCCGCCCCGATCCCCTCCCGGCCCAAGCAGAAGCGCGGGAGAGGGGAGAACGGCGACTCAGCTCGATCCGGATAGTGCCGATGCGCGGAAGGGTCCCCTCTCCCCCGCTCCGCGGGAGAAAGGGAGACCTCACCGCCGTGGCGGGTGGCAGGTGGCGGTTCGGCTCGGCCGAAATCGCCCGGCGGTTGAAAATCGCGCCTCGAAACACACCCGGTTCCACCTCCGCAGACTGGGCTTGAAAACGACGCACCGGCTCCCAGATGCAGTTGAAGCCCCGAACCAGACGCGCCAGCGGCCGGTGTCGGGGCTTTGCGAAGTTTGAGCGGCGGATTCATCCGCTCACAGGGCCCGCTCACGCGACCATCTCCGCCCCACACACCGAACCCGCCGCCGCCCCCAACCCTCCCCCAGTCTTTTTTGGGGGAGGGTGGGCGAGTAGTACGAGCCCGGGTGGGGGCCGCCCGCGAACTCCGCCCCTCGTACCAGAGCCGTCCCTCGCCTTACCTCACCAACCGCCCAGCACCGACCCACGGCTCTCCAGCCGCGCCAGCCGAATGGTGGAGTGATCGTGCCAGGCGAGCACGGCCGCCTCCCCGCTGGCGTCCAGCGCCGGCATGCGGCCGGGCACCGTGCGGAACCGCGCGATCCGTCCGGACTCGTCGATGCGCGCCACCTGCACCGAGGCCGGACGCCCGCCCGCGTCCCACGCGGCCAGCACCGACTCGCCCTGCGCCGCCAGCTCCACCCGCGACGGCGGAACGTTCGCTGCCAGCGACACCGGGGCGGAGTACGTCTTTCCGCCATCCACCGCCGACGCGTACCACAGCCCCTGCCGGCCCTCGCGCCCGGTGTACCACCCGACATGCAGGCGCCCGCCCGCATCCACGGCCACGGACGGCCCCGCGTGCGGGCAGGCCGGGAACACCCACGCGTCCTCGTGCACGCGCACGGGCGGGGTGAAGGCGTCCGCGCCCGGCTTGAGCGACGCGATCACCACGTCGCGCACGTCGCCCGCGTACTCCTTGCGCCACGCCACGTACACCGTGCCGTCGGGCGCCACCGCCATCGACGTGCGGCAGCAGGGGCAGGCTCCCGCGTCCACCACGCGGCTGGCGCCAAACGTCCGCCCGCCGTCCGTGGAGCGCGCGATGCGGATCTCCGACGTGGGCAGATCATCGTCCGCCGGATTGGCTCCCCCGCCGTGGCCACCCATCGAATGCCCTCCCGCGCCCTTCCCGCCCATCGGCTTCGAGGATGACGCCATGGACGGCGCTGCGGCGTCCGGGGCCGCAGCGCCGTGCGGACGGGCGGCGCGGGCCGAGTCGCGGACGCGCGAGTCGATCCACGACACCCACACCGTTCCATCCGCGCCAACGGTCAGGTCGTGAAAGGTGTGCGACGACGGCCGCCCATCCCGGTCGTCGTTCACCGTCACCGCGGGGCTGAAGGTGCGGCCCCCGTCCGTGCTGCGCGCAAAGCGGAGGTCACTGGCGGGAAAGCGCCGCCCGGGAATCTCGCGGTTGTTCTGCCACAGCACGTACACCGCGCCGTCGCTCCCCACCGCCACCTGCGCGGGCGCCTGCTCGTGCGGCGCCGCGTCCCCGTCGCGATCGTTCACGCGGACGGGTTCGCCCGGCCGCCCCTGCGCGTCCACGCGGGCCAGAAACACGTTCTGCGCACCGTCTCCATCGATCCACGCCACGTATCCCGCCTCGCCGCGTGCATCCACGGCGGCAGTGGGATTACCGGCGGCGCCGGTCGCGGCCACGCCCGGATCTGTCATCGACAGGTGCGCGGAGCGGCTGTCCCGCGCCACGGCGATGGCGGGAACGGCGAGGATCACGGCGGCCAGCGCCGTCATCGCAAGGCGGTTCATCGGGCGCCCTCCCAGCGGTACTGCACGCCCAGGTACAGCGTGCGCGGCATTCCCGGCGCCAGTTCCACCCCGCGCTGCGCGGAGGCGAAGGTGGCGGTTTCTGCGTAGCGCCGGTCCAGCGCGTTGTTCATCCGCCCCACCACCGACAGGCCGCGCGTCACCGGCACATCCGCCCGCAGGTTGACGAGCGAGTACCCGTCGTACCGCTGCGTGTTGGCCGCGTCCATCCAGTACGCGCCAACGCGCTGCCACTCCGCTCCGAACACGCCGCCGAACTCCGGCTTCCACCCCAGACGCGCGCTGGTCAGGGTGCGCGGCGCGGACTCCATCTCGTTCCCCGCGTAGTCCACGTCTGGCCGCGGGCTCCACTCCTCGTACGAGTGCCGCTGGCGCGCCCAGCTCAGGTCCGCGCGCAGGCCGGCGGGGAGCACGGCACCCAGGCCCACTTCCACGCCGCGGTGCAGCGTGCGACCCGCGTTGCTCGTTTCGCGACTTCCGTCGGACGGGTCGGTAAAGGTGAGGATGTCATCCGTCACCTCCATGCGATATGTGGACACCTCGTACGAGAAGCGGCCCAGCAGTTCGCCGCGCGCGCCGGTCTCGTAGCTGTTGGCCCGCACCGGATCCAGCCCCAGCGTGTTCTCTGCCTGTCCCTGGCGGAAAAGCTGTCCCTCCGACGGTGCGCGGAAGCCGTGCGCGTGCGAGGCGAACACGTTCAGCGCGCGTCCGAATTCGTACGTGGCGCCCAGCTTGGGGCTCAGGTGCCGGTAGCGCACCTCAGCGTCCTCCGGCCGACGGTGCTTTCCAGTCTGCAGCACGCCCAGCCGGTCGTCGTAGTCGAAGCCCACGAAGTCCGCGCGCAGCCCGGCCGTCACGTGCAGCCCGTCGACGGGCGCGATCTCCGTGTGCAGATAAGGCGATACGCCGCGAAAGGTTACGTCGTAGTCGTACAGCCGCGTGCCGCGCGTGTAGTCGCGGTAGTAGCCGCCCTGCGCGGAGGTGACCACGCTGTCTTCCAGCCGGCTTCCCGGGCTCACATCCACGTCCACGCCGCCGATAACCCGCGTGCGCAGTCGGTCCAGGTCCAGCCGGTAGCGGGCCAGCAGTCCGAGCGAGCGGTGGCCGGTGGTGTACACCGTGGGATCGTAGGAAAGCGCCCAGTTGGGAAGCAGTTCCATGGTGTTCCACCGCACGAACGGAGTCAGGCTGAAGTGCGTGGATCCGGCGCTGCGCTCGTACGCGGCGCTGGCGCGAAACGCCTGCACGTCGCGAAAGGAGATCGGCGTGTAGTTGGCCGTGGGATGCCCGTTGAAGTCGGCTTCCGTAAGGGAGGACGACCCCGCCGTCTGCTGCTGGATGCGCGAGTAGGTGACGACGGTCTTGAGCGACTGCCCGCCGCCCAGCTGCCGGTCCCAGCGCGCGGTTCCGCTCTGGCGGTCGTACGCCGTGCCGTCGCGCCAGCCGTCGGTGCGCGTCAGGTTCAGGTCCGCGCGGATGCCGTCATTCCCACGCATTCCCCCGGCGGAGGCAAGGAATCGGTTCCATCCGAATCCGCCGCCCTCCACGTACGCCTCCGCTCCCGGCGTGGCGGAAGGAGAACGGGTCTCCACGTTGATCACGCCACCGATGGCGTCGCTGCCGTACAGCGCGGTCGCGGGTCCCTTGAGCACCTCGATGCGCTCGGCGCCGGGGACGTTCACCTCGTACAGCGCGTTGTGGTTGAAGAAGCCCGTGGACCGCGTGGGGACGCCGTCTTCCAGAAACAGGTAGACGGGATTGGTGGTCTTGGGCTGGCGGATGGCGGTGGTGTGCCCTTCCCCGCCGGTGACGCTCACCCACACGCCGGGTATGCTCCCCATCACCTCGGACGGGTGCGCGGGGCGCGCGGCGCGAAGCTGGTCGCCCGATACGACGCCCACGGTCGCCGGCGTCTCGGCCATGCGGCGCACCTCGCGGGTGGCGCTCACCACCACCTGCTCCATGATCAGGCTCTGCTCGGCGAGCGTCAGGCGGACGGTGGCCGTCTGCCCGGCGGCGACGTCCACGGACTGCGTCGCGGCGGAGTAACCGACGCGGATGGCGGAAACGGTGTGATTGCCGGCCGGAATGCCGGAGATGCGGAAGCGGCCGGCCACGTCGGTGACGACCGTCCGCGCAGCCACGCGAACGGTTGCGCCGCCAATGGGCTCGGCGCGGGCGGACACGACGGTGCCTTCAAGCGCGCCGGGCTGCTGCGCGGCGGCGGGAACGGACAGGAACAGCGCGGCTGCGCCGATCCACCCGCGGATATGGCGATTCAGGGAGTACACACTCCACCTCGGATTCAGACAAGAGTCGGCCTTGGCGGCACGCAAACGGGCGTACCGCGGGATCAGTCCAGCGAATTGTGCCTGGCAAGATCAGCCGGCCCGGGGCGGAGCCTGAGCGTAGGGGAGCAGATGAGCGATCTGGCGCGCGGGACGCGCCTGTGCCTCGGTGCGCAGAACGAGCGGCGCGGCGGCGGTGACCGCCTCCACGTGCGCGATGAGTTCGGGCGGCAGCGCCGGCCCGGCGGGCGTGGCGCAGTGGCCCCCGCAGTTGCACGGCGCGTGTTCCGCGGGAGCGGAATCGCCGCCGCCATGCATGCCATGATGATCGTGCCCGCCGGCCTGCGCCGCCGCGGCCATCCCGTCGTGGTGCGGGCATGCACGCGCGCCGCCAGCCTCTCCTGCTCCGGAGAGCAGAAGAAGCACGCCCGCGAACAGGGCGAGAAAGCGGCGGAGGGCAGTTGGCATCATCATGGTCTTCTGCTACCAAGATGCACCGCGCGGACACCGCTGCCAATGGTGATGTCTACTCGCCCGCCATGGAGCTTTTCCCCACAAGCCCCGAATGGATGGCATCCGGCGCCGCCGCGGCGCGCCCGCGATGCATCGACTTCGCCCTCGCGCACTGGTCCTGAGCGGATGCCGAGGAATCCACCCAAGCCAGTCATCCTGAGGGAGCACGGACGCGCCCATCACTGGCGCCGAACCACGTGCGACCGAAGGATCTGCTGTCCGCCAGGCCAGCTCCGCGCATCACACCGGCGTCCGCCCGCGTCGCCTTTCCATCCATCCCCCGGAACCGCGGACCGCCGAGAGACGAAACAGGCCGCCGTCGCGATCGCGACAGCGGCCTTCATCGTAGCGGACGAATACAGCGGCTTACCGCCGCTCCACCATCCCCAGAACCCCCATCTGCCGCGCCTTGGACCCGCCGCGGTGCGAAAAGAAGTCCGGCTCGCCGCACCGGGTGCAGTGCGTGGAAACGGTGACGTTCTCCGCAGGCACGCCCAACTCCATTACCCGCCGCACGATGGACGCGCGGACGTCGATGTTGGCGCGCCCTTCCGGAACGGGAAACCCGGGGTTCACCGCCTCGTGCACCTCCGGCCCCACCTCGTAGCACTCGCCGCAGATCGCCGGGCCGCAGTGCACGTGCATCCCCTCCGGCGCCGCCTGCCAGCTTTCCACCATGCGGTGGATGGCGCGCTCCACGATGCCGGCCGCCGTTCCCCGCCACCCCGCGTGCAGCATCGCCACGACGGAGGTGGCCGGATCGATGACGGAAACGGGAACGCAGTCCGCCACGCCCACGGTGATCAGCAGCCCGCGGCGGTCGGTGATGTGGCCGTCAAAGCCGTCCATCACCTGAATCCCCGGCGCGCCCACCTCGCGGTGAATCCACAGATCCGCCGCGTGCACCTGCCGCGAGTGCGCCACCACGTCCAGCCCGCTGGCCGCGCGCAGGCGCCGCCAGCGGTCCACCGCCTGCCCCACCGGCTGCGCACCCGACAGGCCGAGGTCGAACGGCTCGTCTTCCCGCCCGCGCCCCGTGGTTCCCTGCACCAGCCAGGGAAAGCGCTCGCGCCACTCCGGGTGAACCCAGAGTGGAACTTCACCCTCCGCGAGCACTTCCGTAATCTGCCGCGCTCCGCCAGCCACCTACGGCATCCTTGCTTCAGTCGGGCCCTCGCCGCCGGTGCGGTGGTCCAGCGGGGGAAGAGCCAGCGTCGCCGCCGGATCGTCCGTCCCGCCGTCCAGCCGCCGCCGAAGCTCCGCGACCTCCGCGCGAAGCTCCTCGAACTCGCGCCGCGGCACAAAGTCCAGCCGCTCGCGCACGTCGCTCACGCTTTCCTGCGCCTTGCCCAGCGCGTCGTTCAGGAACTCGCGCGCGCGCTCCGGCTTCAGGTCGCCTCGCTCGCCGGCCTCGCGAATGGTTTCTTCCAGCGCCTCCTTGAAGGCGGTCAGAACCCCGATCCCCGAGCGGATTCCCTCACCGATGCCGGGGCGGCGGCGGCCGTCGTCGCTCATCCCCGCACCTCGCGCTCGGCGTCGGCCTGCTTCATGGCCAGACGATGGGTGGCGTCGCTGGCGTCCTCGGCCTCACCGCGCGAGTCGGCGCGGCGGATGTCCGCGCCCAGCGCCTGCAGCCGCTCGTCGATGCGCTCGTAGCCGCGCTCGATCTGGCCGGTGTTGAAGATCTCGCTGCGTCCCTCCGCGCCCAGCGCGGCGATCAGCAGCGCCATTCCGGCGCGGATGTCGGGGCTTTCCACGATCGCGCCGTGCAGCTGGCTGGGCCCGATCACCAGCACGCGGTGCGGGTCGCACAGCACCAGCCGCGCGCCCATGCCCACCAGCTTGTCGGCAAAGAACATCCGCGACTCGAACATCTTTTCGTGCACCAGAATGGTTCCGCGCACCTGCGTGGCGGTCACCAGCGCGATGGACGTGAGGTCCGCGGGGAACGCGGGCCACGGGCCGTCGTCCACCTTGGGAATGTGGCCGCCCATGTCCAGGATCACTTCCGGATCCTGCCCACCGGGAATGAACAGGTCGTCGCCGCGCACTTCCACGTTCAGCCCCAGCCGGCCGAAGCCGATCAGCGTGCTGTCCAGGTGCTCCACCGCGGCGTCCTTGATGGTGATCTCGCTCTTGGTCACCGCCGCCAGGCCGATGAAGGAGCCCACCTCGATGTGGTCCGCCGTGATGCGCGTGCGGCAGCCGCTCAGCCGCTTCTTGCCCTGAATGCGCAGCGTGCCCGTGCCGATGCCCTCGATCTGGCACCCCATCTTGACCAGCATGTGGCACAGGTCCTGGACGTGCGGCTCGGCGGCGGCGTTGCGGATCACCGTCTCACCCTCCGCCATGGACGCGGCCATGACGGCGTTCTCCGTCCCGGTCACGCTCGGCTCGTCAAGGAACATGTTGGCGCCCTTCAGCCCGTCGGACTGCAGGCGCCAGATGCCGTTTTCCTCGATGACGCGTGCACCCAGCTTCTGCAGGGCGAAGAAGTGCGTGTCCACCCGGCGGCGGCCGATGACGTCGCCGCCCGGAGGGGGCAACTGCATTCCGCCGGCGCGGGCCAGCATGGGCCCGGCGAGCAGAATGCTGGCGCGGATGCGCGACGCGGCCCCCGCGTCCAGCTGCGTGCCGCCGATGTTGGCGGCGCGCACGCGGACCTCGTTGGGGCCGGTCCACTCCGCCTCGGCGCCCAGCACCTTCAGCAGCTCGATCAGGGTGAGGACGTCCTTGATGCGCGGGACGTTTTCCAGGAATACGTCTTCGTCCGTCAGGAGGGTGGCCGCCAGCATGGGCAGCGCCGCGTTCTTGTTGCCGTTGGGAACGACGGTCCCCTGCAGGCGCTTGCCGCCATGGACGATGAACTTGGGCACTCGCGGTCTCCCGAGGTCCGAATGTGGGGAACGACGCGGCCCCCACCCGTCTCCGGGCGGCCGCGTCACTCTGGTCGTGATGCGCACGGCCGGAGCGCAAGGATCGTGCGAGGCGCCGGGGCGGCGCGCACTCCGCGCGGTTGCTTGACACCTCTTCCGCGCCGCGCGTACAATGCGCCCCCGACCGGCCGTCCACACCGCCCGCAGGAGCATGCCGTGCAGCTGTTGATCGCCGTCATCAACCAGGAAGAAAAGGTGGAAGAGGTGTTGTCGGGATTCCTGGAAATCGGGATCACCGGCGCCACCGTCGTGGGGTCCGAGGGGATGGGGCGGCTGCTTTCCACCGAGGTGCCCATCTTTGCCGGGCTGGCCGCGTTCGCGCGCGCCCGCCCGCGCAACCAGACGGTGTTCAGCGTCATCGACGACGAACGCAAGGTGGAGCGCGCCTTTGCCCTGCTGCAGGAGGTGTGCGGCAGCCTGGACCAGCCGGCGACCGGGATCGCCTTCACCATTCCCGTCACGCGCGTCATCGGCCTGAAGCCGGAACTGGCCGGCGGATGACGGATTCCGCCGGCTTCGGCGCAACGCTGCGGCTTCGCGTGGAGCAGATGGACACGGTGCTCGCCGACCCCGCCGCCAACCTGGCGCGCATCGCCGCCGCGCAGGCCCGCGCCACGGAGGACGGCGTGCACCTGCTGGTCACGCCGGAGCTTTCCGTCACCGGCTACGACGTGCGCGACGCCGTCCATTCCCTGGCGGTGGCGGAAAGCGACGCGCCCTTCGCGGGGCTCGCCACCGGGCCGGACGTCATCGCCGGCGCCATCGAGCACGACGCCTCTTTTGTTCCTCGCAACGCGGCGCTTCACCTGCGCGGCGGCCGCGTCCTCCATCGCCACCAGAAGGTCTACCTGCCCACGTACGGCCTGTTCGATGAGGGACGGTACTTCGGCGCGGGCGACCGGGTGCGGGCGTATGGCGCGGGTGGCGGCTGGCGGATGGGGCTGCTGGTGTGCGAGGACCTGTGGCACCCCGCGCTCGCCTGGCTGCTGGCCTCGCAGGGCGCGCACCTGATCGTGGTGCAGTCCGCCGCCGCCGGACGCGGCGCGATGGCCGGCGGGCCGGCGGGCGGGCGTTACGCCTCGTGGGATGCGTGGGAGCACCTGGCCCGCGCCGCGGCCATCGCGTACGGCGCCTACGTGGCGCTCGCCAACCGCGCCGGGGTGGAGGGCGGGCTCGTGTTCGCGGGGGGATCGATGATCATCGGCCCGGACGGCGCCCTCCTCGCGCGGGCCAGCGACGGGGGCGAGGACGCGATCACGGCGGATCTGTCGCTGGACGCCGTCGCCGCCTCGCGCCGGCCGTACGCACACGCCCGCGACGACGATCCGCGCCTGGTCGCCCGCGAACTGGCCCGCATCCTGGACGCGCGATGAGCGGATTCGTCGGCTACCAGGATCCGTCGTCCTCCCCGCCCGACTTCCGTGAGGGGGACGGACTGCCGTCGAGCTCGCCCGCCTTCGCGCGCGTCGCGGCGGTGATCGGCGCCGTCGCACGGCAGGCGCTCACGGACCGAGGCCTGTCCCGCATCGTGCTGCTGGACGACGGCGGCGCGCAGGCGGACCTCGCCGCGCGCATCCTGGGTGGAGTGCTGGCGGACGGCGTCGTCCGGCTGGCCGCCGACCCGGCGGAGGTGGAACCGCTCTTGCCGATGTTCGCCGGCCTGCCCCGGGAGACGGTCGTCCGCGAACTGCTGCGCATGCGTGCGCGGCTTTCCGCGGATGCGCTCGCGGCCCATCCGGCCAACAAGACGGAGCTGCTGCTGGGCGGAGAACTTCCGCCGGAGCCGCTGCTCGTGCTGGGCGACCTGTGGGCCGGCGACGTGGCCGCGCTGGGCGCGGAGCCCGCGCTTTCTCCGGAGGTGGAGGACCTGGCGCGGGCGGCGGGCGGCATCGATGCGCTGGACGCCGCCCTGCGCGCCCGCGTGGACAGCCGCGATCCGCGCGCGCTGGACGCGCTGCCGGCGGACGTGGCGGCGGAGGTCACCCGCCGCTTCCGGGCCGGCGCGGCGAGCCGCAGGGCGCCGCGCATCGTTCCCAAGCTGGGCGGCCGCACGCTGGGGCTTGACCTGTTCGAATGACCCGCATCCCGTACCGCCGAGTCCGTTGATCCACCCACCGCTTCTGCTGATTCAGGCCGCCCCGGGCGGCTTTGAGCACGTCGTCCGCATTCTGGCCGACGTGGCCACCATCGTCATCGCGCTGGCGCTCATCGCCATCGGCCTGGCCGCCATCGCCGCGGCGCTCAAGGTGCGGGGGATGATCCGCCGCATGCGGGGCGACCTCAAGCCCGTCACCAAGCATCTCGAGGCCGCCGCCGCCAACGTCGGCTACCTGAGCGCGGCGGTGCGCCAGGACGTGGAAGCGGTGGGCAAGACGGTGCGCGGAACCAGCGAGCGGGTGGAGCGCGTCGCCGAATCCGCCGAGCGCCGGCTGAACGACATCCACGCGCTGCTGGACGTGATGCAGGCGGAGGCGGAGACGCTTTTCATCCGCACCGCCTCCGCGGTCCGGGGCGTGCAGACGGGAGCCGGCAGCTTCGTACGCATGCAGCGCGGCCCGGAAGAGTGGGACGCCGCCGGCGGCGCGGACGACCTGGAGCCCGCGCGTCCGGCGCGGCGCACCTTTCTGGACGACTGAGACCCTTCGAGGACCACACGATGGGCGGCCACGATTCTTCTGATTTTCTTTCCGCGTTCGCGATCGGCGCGGTGCTGGGCGTGGGCGCGGTGCTCCTGCTGCGCCCCGACGCGCCCAACCCGCGGCGCAAGCTGGCCAAGCGGCTCAAGCCTCACGCCAGAAAGGGCAAGCGCGGGCGCCGCAGCCGCATTGCCGCCGTGCGCCTGGAGGGCGGCGCGGAAGAGTACCTGACCGGCGGAACGCGCGCCGCGGCCCAGCTTCGCCCCGCCGCCGCCCCCGCGCTGGAGACGGACGAGGCGATCCGCGCCGGCCGCGAGCTGCTGGCCGAGTTCCGCGCGGAGGTCAACCGCATTCTCGAGGAAGCGCGCGAGGAGCTGCAGCTGATTCAGGACGGCGAGTCGCCGGGCACCAACGCGGTCGCCGAGCCGGCCGTGGCGGAGCGGGACGTCTGAGATGATGAAGCGCCGCTGGTTGTGGACGGCGCTGGCCGCCGTGGCGGCGGTCGCGCTGCTCCCCCGCCCCGCGTGGGCGTGGGGGCCGGCGACGCACGTCTACCTGGGCTCGGCCCTGCTGGATTCGCTGCACCTGCTTCCGGCCGGCATCCGCGCGCTCATCTCCGCGTACCCGTACGACTTCCTGTACGGCTCACTGGCGGCGGACATCAGCCTGGCCAAGAAGTACGTGCCCGCCGGACGGCACTGCCATCACTGGCACATCGGCGAAGAGATTCACGATTCGGCGCCCAATGACCGGCTCAAGGCCATGGGGCTGGGCTACCTGTCGCACCTGGCGGCGGATACCATCGCGCACAACTGGTTCGTCCCGCGGCAACTGGTGCTCACCTCCAGCACCAAGGGGCTTGGGCATTCGTACTGGGAAGCGCGGATGGACACGCACCTGGACGAGCGATACCGCCGCCTTGCGCGCCACGTGGTGATGGAGCACGACCACGAGGCCGCGGACGAACTGTTCGACCAGGTGCTGAGCTCCACCCTGTTCTCGTTCCGCACCAACCGGCGCCTGTTCCGGGGGATGATCCGCTTTCAGGACAACGAGCGGTGGCAGAACGTGTTCGGCACCATGGTGTCGCGCTCGCGCTGGGACCTGACGGACGCCGCGGTTCACGGCTACCTGGAGCGCTCGTTCGACTACATCGTGGATTACCTGTCGCGGCGGGGCGAGGCGCTGGCGGCGGGGCTGGACCCCATCGGCGACCGCAACCTGGCCATCAGCAAGCAGGTGCGGCGACTGGCGCTGGCGGACGGCGCGTGGGAAAAGCCGGCGCTGCTGCACGAGATGGCGGATAACTTCTTTCCGCTGCCGGAGATCCCTTTCCGCCATCTGCGTGCCCTGCCGCAGGATTCCAAGCACCACCTGCACGTGCCGGCGCGCCCGGATCGTCCGGAAGCGTAGCCCTCGCGCGTTGTGTGATGACGCGCCGTTCCGTCCCGTTCACCGCAGTATGTGGAGGTCCGCATGAGTGCTCGCCGTTTCGCCCCCGCCCTCGCGCTCGTTCTGGCGCTGAGTGCATCCGGATGCGCAGGATTTTCCGTCGGCTGCGGCGGTCTCGCCTCGGTGGACCCCATGTCGGACGGCGTGAGCCGCTTCAACCCGGCGTTTCAGCGCTTTCAGCAGCGGCAGCAGGCCGTGGCCATGCAGCAGAAGGCCATGATCAGCAGCACGCACTACCGGCGCGACCTTCGCCGCCCGGGCATGCCCATGCAGGTCTCCAGCGTCGGCGCCGGCAGCCTCTGCCGCTGACCGCTTTCCGGTGGATGTGACAAGGCCGGCGGCTCCCCTCGGAGCCGCCGGCCTTTTCGGTTCCCGCCGTCGGTGTTGAGCAGCCACCCCACATTCCCCGCTGACCCTCCACACCCCCCCAAGGCGTAATCCTGAGAGCGTGTCGAGAAACGGCCCGCCCCGTCTCTCTCCGATGAACCCGCAGGCGTCATCCTGAGGGAGCGTGCCCCGCCCTCTCCGTCGCGCGGGGTTTTTGCGCGACCGAAGGATCTACCTGTCAAGGCCCGGTTGATTGTGTGGGTCGGCACGGAAGAGTCCTGGGCTCTTCTGGTACCAGTCGAGCATCGCCTCGCGCGGCGTCTTGTGGCCGAGCGCACGCTGGGGAATGTGGCCCAGGTAAACCTTCAGGTACTCGTCCAGTCCGGCCCTGAGCTCATCCTCGGA